>JAJZQW010000020.1 GCA_021802985.1 Acidobacteriota bacterium
ACGCCGCCAGCGTTCATTCTGAGCCAGGATCAAACTCTCAAGTTTCATTCCTGAACCCTCAAACCCTTGGAACTCTCGTCCCTCGGGCCAATGTTCTGGTCGTTATCTCTGATTCCATGAACCATCCCTCTAGGACAATCCACAAAACCCTCAAAGGCTTCCTATCTTCTATCCGGTTTTCAAAGACGCCCCCGGAACCTCACTCTTCCCCGTCCCGGCTCCCCGCAGCCTCAACTGCGCAGGACAGCCAGAATACCTCATTCCAAAGCCAAGGCAAGCGGAAAAATTCTGCGGGCCGCAGGCAGGTAGAATCCCCTTCTGGAGGAACCGTGTTCCACGTCATCGGCGCCGGCCTCGCCGGCTCGGAAGCGGCTTGGCAACTGGCTGAACGAGGTTTCCGGGTACGCCTCTCCGAGATGCGTCCGCGGTGGATTACGCCCGCCCACCTCACAGATGGTGCCGCCGAGATGGTCTGCTCGAATTCCTTCAAGAGCGACGATCCGCACTCCGCCACGGGAATCCTCAAGGCGGAGATGCGCCGCATGGGCTCGCTCATCCTCCGCTGCGCCGAATCCACCCGCGTCCCCGCCGGAAACAGCCTCGCGGTGGATCGCGAGGCCTTCTCCTCCGCCGTCACCACCGCGCTGAGGACCCATCCGAACATCCTCTGGGATGAAGCCCGGGTGGAGGCTCCCACGCTGGACGAACCAACCCTGATCGCCACGGGCCCCCTCACCGCTGACCCGCTGGCTGACTGGCTTTCCAGGACCACGGGGAGGGGGCGGCTTCACTTCTACGATGCCATTGCGCCGATCGTGGAACGGGATTCCATCGACATGGGCATCGCGTGGAAGGCCTCCCGCTATGACAAGGGGGGCGCGGACTTCATCAACTGTCCGCTCGACTCGGACCAGTACGAGCGCTTCATCGATGCCCTGCTTTCGGCCGAACGCGCCCCCCTGCACGACATCGACACGCCTTATTTCGAGGCCTGCCTTCCCATCGAGGTCATGGCGGATCGTGGCCGGGAGACGCTCCGCCACGGCCCCATGAAGCCGGTCGGCCTGGATGATCCGCGCACCGGGCGCTGGCCCCATGCCGTCGTCCAGCTTCGCCAGGACACCCTCGCCGGTGAGCACTACAACCTGGTCGGCTTCCAGACCCGTCTGAAGTGGGGCGCGCAACGGGAGGTGCTGCGGCTGATCCCCGGCCTTGCCGACGCCGAGTTCGCCCGATTCGGAAGCATCCATCGCAATACCTACATCCAGGCGCCGAAAATTATTGATGCGACACTTGCTGTCAAAACCATCCCGGATCTCTGGATCGCAGGCCAGCTCGCCGGCGTGGAGGGCTACCTCGAATCCGCAGCCGCAGGACTTGCGGCCGCCTTTGCCATGGACCGTTCCGCGAAGCACCTTCCACCCTTGCCGTTCCCGCAAGACACCATGATCGGGAGCCTGCTCCACTACTTGGCGCATGCGGCCCCAGAAGACTTCGCGCCCACGAATGCCATGATTGGGCTGCTCCCACCCCTGCCCGAAGGAACCCTGGATCTCCGAGGCCTCAAGCGGTCCGGGGGTGCTCGCGCCGTCAAGGTTGCCAAAGGGGAGGCCCATCGGGAACGGGCCCTCCTGTCCCTGGAACAACATCTCCTCGCCATTGGAGTTCCCGCATGAAGCGGTTCCTGTCCCCGATCATCGGCCTCCTCGTCCTGCTCGCACTGGGCCTGGGCGCGCGCTGGGCTTTGAGCCGGCCTGCGCCTCACCTCAGCCAAGAGGGCGACCGATCCCCGTTCCTGGTCCAACCCATCGGCGTCGGGGAATCCATCGAGTTCCACCCCTCCGAGATCCCCATCCGGAACCTCATCTGGTCACGGCCGCTGCCTGGAGGCGCCGTCGTGGCTCAGTTGCTCACCCAATCGAACCGTCAGCAGGCCCTGCTTTTCGTGGACGGGAAGCTGGACACCACCCTCACGCTGGACCGCCCCGGGGACGTGCCGGAGAACGTCTTCAATTTTGCGGAACTCGAGGATGCGGCCCTGCTGCCGGGCAAGACCCTCCTGCTGCTCTACCGCACCTCGGTCGCCGGCGAACTTCCCGTGCTCATCGCCTGGGATTTCCAGCGGGGCGGGATCCAGTGGGCCTACCGCGGGGCCGGAACCAGACTGGCGCTCTCACCCGAAGGCCAGAGCGCCTTCCTCTTCGGTCCGGGGACACCCGTCCAGATCCTCGCACTCCGTGGCAGGAATGGGGCGCTGGCTTCGGCCCCGAAGGCCAAAAAGGTCGACCTCCCCCTGGACATGGCCGGCCCCACGGACCTCCTCCCCACGGGCCCTGCTGACTTCCTGGTCACCGAAGCCGCCGGCCTCGCCGCATGGAAGGGCGGAGCCTGGATCCGGACGCCCGCGCCCTCCCCCTCGCCGCTGGGATTCACCCCTCCCACAGGCAGCCTCGCCCGGACGGGACGAACCCTCTGGTGGCAGCCAGAGGCCGGCCAGCTTCTCCAGGTGGCCGCCGATGCCAGCATCATCGTCAGCCAGAAGCTGACGGATCTCATCCAGGGCCCCCATGATCGGGACGCAGCCCTGCTTCACCTGCTCGGATCGGATCCCCAGGGAAACCTGTGGTTCGCCCCGATCGCCCCTGGCTTCGAGGCGCCGCCCTCACCCACTGTGCCAGCGATTCCCACGCCCGACGTGCCCGTTCCCCCGACGCCCGCCTCCGCTCCCAGCCCGGCCTCTGCGAACGCCCAGCTCGGCCCTGGAATCGCAGCGCCACCCCCTCCCGTGACAGCCACGCCTCCCGCCCCATCCCTGCAGGAGGTCTGGGATCCCTATCTCAAGGCCGGTCTGGATCGTCTCTACTGCTGGAAACCCGGGAGCCCAGGGATGCAGGGGTTCGCCTGGACCTCCACCTGGAAGCAGCTCGGGGCCCCGTCCTATCTGACCGTCCCCACCGGGGACGGCGGACTCATCCCCGCCTCGGGAGGCTTTCTCCTGGGCGGTCAGGAACGGCGCTGGTGGCTGCCGCTCGGGTCCGTGCCGATGAATCAGATGTAATTGAACAGGCTCTGTTGGCCGTTGGTCTTGGCCAGGGTACTGAGGGTGGCCGACTGGACGGTCTGGTCGCTCGTAAGCTGGGTGATTGCACTTGGATAATTCGTATCCTGAATGCCGTTTTGCAATTCTTGCAGGGTGAGGTTGTACCCCGAGAGCATGGTCTGGAGGTTGGTCAGCCCGGTTTGACGTGCACCCAGGTCGGTCTGCACCTTCGTGACCGACGAGAGGATGCCCTGAAGGTTGGTGTAGGCCGTCTGGATCTGAGCCGTATTGTTGGCACTGAGCCCATCCCTCAGATCCGTCACGGCCTGGAAAAGATCCGTCGAGGATCCCTGCCCGCCCGTTCCGAAGAAGGCCGTGCTTCCAGGGATGTTGGTCGTCACGCTGGTGCCCACGGACACATTCAGATTGATGGAGCCGGTATCCCCGGCGTAGGTGATCGGGCCGGCGGCAGGCCCACTGAACGGCTGGGTCTGGGTCTGGGTCCCCGAGAACAGATACTTCCCCTGGGACTGCGTGTTGGCCATCGCGACCAGGTTGGTACGGATGGCATCGACCTCGGCGGAAAGGGAGGCGTTCCCCGCCGCGCCCGTGGTTGAACTGAGCCCCTGCTGCGCCAGCTGTTCGAGTCGGGTAATCGAGTTGATGACGGATCCCACGACAGTCGTTGCGGATTGCAGGAATGCATTGGCACTGTTCGCCTGACTCTGGAATTCCGTGTTGGACTGGATGGAGGTCCCCAGTTCGACAACACTCGCTGCGCCCGCCGGATTATCGCCGGGGTTGTTGATGCTCAGACCCGAGCTGATCGACAGCGTGTTCTGGGCGATGCGATCCTGAGTGCGCTGGAGCCCCAGAAGCATCTGGCGCGTCTGGATGCTGCTTGGCATGCGGATGGACATGGCTCACCCTTTCCCTGGAATCACTGACCGAAGGTTGTCACCAACTGCTGCATCATCTGATTGATGACCGTGATGAAGCGAGCGGAGGCCTGGTACCCCTGCTGGAGGGTCATCATGGAGGCAGCCTCCTCGTTGAGATCCACGCCGGAGACGCTGTCCCTCTGCGATTGGAGCGCAGTCACCAGATTCTGCTGGGTCGTGCTTTGTGCGTTCAGGGACTGGACCGCGGTCCCGACGCTTCCCACGAAGCTGCTCACGACGGTGCTGTAGGAGGAGCCGAGGACCACACCGGCGGCATTGGCCCCACCCGTGAACTGGAGACCGGCCAAGGCGTTGGCATTGGTGTTGTCCCCAGGCGCCGCGGTGACGGCCGGCGGGGTCGGAGGCCCGGCGGCGGCGATGAGGTTGGGATTGGCCACCAGGGCCGCATTGACGGCCAGGGCATTGACCATGCCCCTGTAGTTGGGGGGAGTGATGGTGGGATCGTTCGGGAGGCCTGCCACTTGGCCGAGGGGCAGGTTGGTGGCTGCGTAATTGCCGATCCCCCCCTGGAAGAAATCCGTGTTGGTGGTGGTCCCATCCAGGGCATAGCCCTGGCGATGCTGCAGATTCACCTGGCTGGTGATGCCCGCGGCCAGCGTATCGAGCTGGGTCTGATAACCCGCGTAGATGTTGTCACGAAGATCCAGCTGGGCACCCAGCGAGCCGTTGGCGATCTTGGAGGTCACAGGCACGGTGATCCCGCCCATGTTGGCATCCACTCGGAGGAGGCCACCCAGGGCCGCATCGGGAGTCGTGCTCAACTGGTAGGAGGTATTCCCATTCACAAGGGCCGCGGCGCCCGAATCGAGGGTGATCTGGTACTCCCCGCGGGAACCCTGGGTGACGTTGATGCCCACCAGCTGGGCGAGCTGTTTCGTAAGGGCCGTTCGCTGATCCCAGGCGTCGTTCTGGGTGGCCGGCGTGGGCGTCGACGTGATCGTCTGGTTCAATTGGGCGATCTGGCTGGTGAGATTGTTTACCTGGCTGACCAGGTTCTTCACAGACAGATCAGCGGTGTTGCGCTGGTCCTCCAGGATCCGGTACTGGGATTGGAGTCCCGTGATCATGGTCTGGGCTCGGCCAATCAGGTTGGTGCGAAGGGACGAGTCCTCTGGCTGGGCGGCCAGCGCCTGGAAGCCCTGGAAGAACGCCTGGATCTGGGCGGCAATGCCCGAGCTGCTGGAGTCGCCCAGCACCGGCGCAATGGCATTGAGCCCTGCATAGCGATCTGAGGAGCCCGAGTGCTTGGCCGTTTCGTTGTAAAGCTGGAGGTCGAGGAACTGGTTGCGAATCCCCTGCACGGTGTTGAGACCCACACCGGTTCCGAAATAGACACCCCCCTGGATCAGCGATTGGCTGGAGGAGAGATCCGCCACCTGCCGGGAGTAGCTCGGTGTGTTGACATTGGAGATGTTGTTGCCCACCACATTGAGGGCCGATTGCTGGGCCTGCAGGCCCGACAACCCGACATAGAGACCTGCGTTGAGTCCTGGCATGGCCTCCCCCTATACCTTTCCCTGGACCCTGGAGGCCAGCGCGGGGCCACCCGCGAATTGGCCATCCCGGCCGTAGCCCGTGCCCCCCGAAGGCCCATGAGGGTGGCCCGGAGAGGGGCCTGGAGGCCGTTCACCAGGGCATGGATGGAGGCGACCTTCCGCTGGAGCGCCAAGGCGCCCACCCGGTCCTCGGGCCAGCCCACCAGCTCAGACCAGCGAATCGAGGCCAGCAGGCCCATGGGATCCTCGCCGGCGATCAACCGGGCTTCCAGGGTGTCCAGAAGGTCGGGCACGGCGTGCAGCATGATGGGCCTCCTCCGGAAACCTTCGGCAAGGCTCAAGCCAAGAGGTCCACGTGGGAGCCGGCACCCTCTGCCGGGTCCTGGGCCGGGGCTTCGCTTTCTGCCTCCCCCGGGTGATCCGAACCCTGTCCTGGCTGGCGCCCGTTCCTTTCCCGCTCGGCCAGCCGGAGGACATCCGCCTCCTCGACGTCGGGCACGTCCACGAGGGCCTCCGCCAGCTTGGCGTCGAAGCTCTGCTTCCGGGCCTGTTCCTGCTGGACCAGACCATGGCCCTCCGCCGCCAGACGAACGCTTTCGACCGAAGCGGTCTGGAAAATCTGGCGCTGTACCAGGGGCGTGATCATCACCTCACAACGGGGACCGCACGGCTAGGAGTTGGAGCTCCCCGCCAGGTGCTCACGAATGAGCCCCTCGGCCACTGCCTCTCCGTCGGGGTGATAGGCGTCCGCATCCATCTGACTCTTGAGGGCTTCCACCTTCTCGGTCCGGATGTCCGGGGTCACGGCCAGGACTTCCTGCGCCACGGCCACGAGCCGGGCGGAGGACGACACCTGGAAGGCGTCCGAAACGGTGGCGGGCCCCTGGGAAGCGCCGACGGCCGACGATGGCGAAGCCTTCGAGCCGCTGGGCCCCTGGGTTCCGCCGACACTGCCGGTCTTGCCGCTGATGCGCATATTCACCTCGACCCCTTGCGTATCGGCAGTTTGCCCGGAATCTTCAACCCTTGGGCAAGGCCTTTGGATTCTTGCTCGCATCCTCCCGGGACCAGGCCTCCTTCAACCGATCCGCCAGCCCCCAGCCCTTGCCAGAGCTGGCGGCCTTGTCGGCCACGGCCTGGTCCAGCAAATACTCATAGGTGGAGCGGGATTGGCCCGAATCCCCGAAGAGACCCGAGGGTTGCACCGTCTTGCGCATCGATTGGAAGAGCAGGCTCATGACCATCCCCTCGAACTGCTGGGCGGCCTTGTCCGTCTTGTCCGTGGCCGCGGGCACCCGTTCGGCCCCCTGACCGAGTGCGACCGCATCCACCGTGGGTAGCGCCACCGGCCCGCTCACAGGATCCTCAGCTCAGCCTGAAGGGCGCCCGCCTCTTTCATGGCCTGGAGGATCGCCACCAAGTCGCTGGAACTCACGCCCATGGCATTGAGCCGCTCCGCCAGCTTGCCCACGCTCACGCCGGGCTCGATCGACAGGGTCTTGGGCTTTTCCTCCTTCACCGTCACGTCCTTCTTGACGGCCGTCACCGTCTTGCCCTGGCTGAAGGGCGCCGGCTGGCTCACCAGGGGCGTGGAACTGACCACGATGCTCAGGCCTCCCTGGACGATGCTCACGGCCCCGATCCTTACATCGGAACCCAGAATCACGGTTCCGGTCCGCTCGTTCACCACCACCCGGGCAATGGATTGCAGCTGCACCGGAAGGTTCTCGAGGCGGGCCACCAGTTCCACCGCGCGGCCTTGATACGCCTTCGGAATCTGGATATCCACCGTGCGGGCGTCCAGGGGCTGAGCCACCTGCTCGCCCAATTCCGCGTTGATGGCGCGGACGACCCGCACCGCCGTGGTGAAGTCCTCCTCCATCAGGTTGTAGCGGAGGGTGGCCCGGTTGTTGAAATTGCCGCCCACTTCGCGCTCGATGAGGCCGCCCTCCGGCACGCGCCCCACGTTGGGAAAGTTCTTGGTGACCGAGGCCCCCCCTGCGGAAGCGGAGAATCCGCCCACCAGCAGGGGGCCCTGGGCCACGGCATAGGTCTGTCCATCGGGGCCCTGGAGGCCCGTCATGAGAAGCACGCCCCCCGCGAGGGACTTGGCGTCCCCCGTACTGGAGACCGTCACGTCGATCCTTGATCCGGCCCGGGCGAAGGGCGGCAGTTCCGCCGTCACCATGACGCCCGCCACATTCTTCACTTTCACCGTGGCCGGATTGATGGTCAGCCCCTGCCGGGACATGAGGTTGGTCAGGGACTGGACCGTGAATTTGGTCTGGTCCTTGTCTCCCGTACCATCCAGGCCCACCACGACGCCATAGCCCAGAAGCTGGTTGCCACGGACACCCTGGAGCTGGGCCACATCCTTCAGCCGGGATTCAAACTTCTTTTCGGGGATCACGGCATCCGCACCCATCAGGGCAAGGGTCGCGAGGAAGAGGGCAGCGACGCGCATGGAAGCCTCCTAGAAGGGCCAGATGTAGTTGAGGAGGCGGCTGATATAGCCCGGCTTGAGGGTCTCGTCCACGATGCCCTGCCCGCCGTAGCCGATGCGCAGTTCCGCCACCTGGCCCGACGCGATCGAATTGGCGCTGTCGAGCATGTGCGGATCCAGCATCCCGGCCACGTAGAGGCGCTGGGTCTCGTTGTTCAGCTGGATGTCCCGGAACCCTTCGAAGATGAGGTTGCCATTGCCCACCACCTTCACCACCCGGGCCGTCACGACCGTCGTGAAGGTGGCACTGCGCCCCGTGGTGCCGGTCCCGGCGTACTTGTTGGTGGTGGCCGTGGTGCGGTCGGCGCTGCCGCCGCCACCGATCCCAAACCCTGCCAGCGCGCCGAAGAGCGTCGGGCTGTTGAGTTTGTTGCTGCCATCCCGCTTGGTGGTCACGTCCGCCTTGCTGATGGCATTGGTGCTCTCGCTGATGCGGAGGGTGACCAGATCATTCATGTGGGCGGCCCGCAGGTCCGCCACCATGGGGCGGTCCCGCCAAAGGCTGCCCTCGTTGAGGGGCTGCATCGGAGGCGCCTCCTCCACATAGGGGATGGCCGGCTTCCTGACCAGATCGACATCATGGCGCTTGGGAAGCGAGCAGCCGATCCCCAGGAAGACCAGGGCAATAGGCAGCATTTTCCGCATCACGCACCTCCACCCCCTTCCCGGGCGAGGAGAGTGCCAACTCCTCAGGCCAGGGCGATCAACACCCGGTCGTGCCCAGCCAGGTCCTGATGGACCAGCGACTTGCGCCATCCCATTCCCAGGGCCCGGCGGCACAGTTCGCCCCCCTGACCGGCCCCGATCTCCAGGAGACACGCCGGCGCCTGCCGGGTCCGGGCCTGGGTCAACAGGTCCGTCGTCAGCTTCAGGCCTCGATCCGGCGCAAAAAGCGCCGTCTCCGGCTCGAAAGACAACTCTCGCTGCAGGGTGGGCCGGTCGGCAGGATCCACATAGGGCAGGTTCGCCACCACCAGACCCAGGGGATCCGGCACCGGCGCCAGCAGGCTGCCCTCGAGGAACGTCACCCGGGCCCCCAGGGCCTCGGCGTTCTCCCGGGCCACACCAAGGGCTTCGGGACTGACGTCCGTGGCCGACATTCCCCAGCCCGCCTCCAGGGCGAGGCTGATGGCGATGATGCCGCTGCCGGTGCCCACGTCCACGGCGCGGTCCACGCCGAGGCGGCGGCCCACCTCCAGGGCGGCCTCCACCAGCAGTTCCGTTTCGGGACGGGGGATCAGCGTGGCCGGGGTCACCTTGAACCGCCGCTCCCGGAAGGTGGACCAGCCCAGGAGGTAGGCCCAGGGTTCACCCTTCTGTCGCCGCTGGACCCACGCCCCCACCTGGCGGCGAACCTCCGGGGGCACCCTCTCGCCCCCATGGGCAGCCACCCAGGAGCGGGAACGGCCCAACCCATCCTCGAACCATCGGATGGACTCGGCGTGGGCCTCCTCGGGCTCGAGGAAGACCGCCAGGGCCGAAGCCAGGTCGAGGCGGAGTTGGAGGTAGGTCTGAACCATCCCTCCAGGCTATCGCGAGCGGGAGGTCCCAGGAACGGCCGGCTGCTCAGGCCATCAACACCTTGGCGCGCGCCTGACTCTCCGCCAGCACGATCTCATGGAGGCTGCCACCATGGCTGTCCATGGTGACGACCAGGGGGAAGTCCTCGACCTCGACGATCCAGAAGGCCTCGGGACTTCCGAACTCCTCGAGCATCTTGACGTCCACCACGCGCTTCACCCGCTCGGCCAGCAGGCTGCCGGCCCCGCCCGTGGCATGGAGGTAGACCGCGCCGGTCTTCTGCAGGCCCTCGCTGGTCTTCTTGCCCATGCCGCCCTTGCCGATGACGCCGCGCACCTTGTAGGTCTCGATGACCTCGGCCTGGTAGGGCTCCTCGCGGATGCTGGTGGTGGGGCCCGCCGCCACGAAGGACCAATGGCCATCCTCGTGCTTCTTCACCACCGGGCCGCAGTGGTAGATGACCATGTTCTCGAGGATGGGCTTCAGCCACTCGGGCTTCTGCTCCTTCATGTACTTGTGGCCCATGTCACGGCTGAGGACGATGCGGCCATTGAGCAGCACCTCGTCGCCCACCTTGAGCTGGCGGACCTGGGCTTCGGTGATGGGGGTGGTGAGACGAATCATGGGACGGCTCCAGAATCTGCTTCAGTCGAAGGACACGGTACCGCGGGTGCCGATGGTCATCACGCGCCGCCGGCTGCTCCAGCACATGTAGCTGATGGACACGAAGAAGCTGGCGGGATGGCGGTACATCTCCTCCACCAGGACCCCCAGGACCGTGGTGTTGCCGCCGTAGCCCATGGGGCCGACACCCAGCGTGTTGAGATCCCTGGTCATCTCTTTCTCGAAGGCATCCATGGCTGGAACCGGGTTGGGTGTCCCCAGCTTCCGCAGGATCACCTCCTTGCTCTTTTCGTAGCTGGTGACGCGGTCGCCACCGATGGCCACGCCGAGGATGCCCGGCGAGCAGCCCTGCCCCTGGGCCTTCACCACGGCGTCGATGATGCACTTCCGCACGCCCTTGAGGTCCCGCCCCGCGCCAATGGCGGCATCCGGCAGCCGGTACTGGGCGCCCACGTTCTCGCAGCCCCCGCCCTTCTGCATGATGGCGATCTCGATCTCCGGGCGCTCCCATTCCTCGAAGTGGACGATGGGATGGCCCTCGTGAAAGGGATCCATGTTGTTGCCGGGGTTCTTGCCGCTGAGCGCCTCCACGCAATTGGGCCGGAGCCAGGACCGCTTGGTGGCCTCGGCCACGGCGGCACGAACCTGCTGCTTGGCGGTCCGCTGGCTCAAACCGAAGGGATGCCGCACCCAGAAGACGAGCGTGCCCGTGTCCTGGCAGAGGGGCGTCACATGGCCATCGGCCAGGAGGATGTTCCGCACCATGTCATTCAGGGTGTTGAATGCCCGGCTCCCCGCTTCTTCGGCGTCCCGCCCCTTCACCAGGGCATCGATCACGTCCTGGGGCAGACGGCTGGTGGAGCGGCGCAGCAGTTCCAGGGTGGGCAGGGTGAGGTCCACCGCCTTCAGGTTCGAAAGATCCGCCTTCCAGCCCTCGGGCAGCACGGACTTGGATTCCACCACCTCGTTGGAGGTCAGGGTGGGAATGACGCATTCGGACATGGGCCCTCCGGGGTTCGGCTCCCATGATCCGCCCGCCGAAGCCGAGGCTCAAGTGATCAATGCCCGGTTCCCACCTCCAGTCGGGTGGGATCGTCCCACCGGTTACCATGAATGCGATTTGGAGGCGTCCATGAGCAAGCTTTTGTTCATCCTCAACGATCCACCCTACGGCACGGAGCGCAGCTACAACGGCCTGCGCCTCGCGGGCGCAGCGGCCAAGCGAGAGGGGGAAGAGGTCAGGGTCTTTCTCATGGGCGATGCGGCGGCCTGTGCCAAGCGGGGCCAGAAGACGCCCGATGGCTTCTACAACCTGGAGCGGATGCTGAAGGGTGTGACCACGCGCCACGGGCAGGTGGGCGTCTGCGGCACCTGCATGGACGCCCGTGGGATCACGGAGTCCGAGCTGGCCGACGGCTGCCAGCGCAGCACCCTGGAAGCGCTGACCGACTGGACCCTGTGGGCGGACCGGGTGCTGGTCTTCTAGGAACAGCCATGGATCCCCAACCCGTTCCCCACGCCCTCTGCTACTGCTTCGGCCACAGCGAGGAGAGCCTGCGGGCCGAGTGGCAGGCCACCGGCCGCCTCGATTCGGTGGAGGCCATCCGGGCCGCGGTGAAGGAAGGCCGCTGCCAGTGCGAGGTGATGAATCCCTCCGGTGCCTGCTGTCTGGGCGATGTGCTGAAGGTGGCCAAGGCCATCCAGACGTCCTAGCCGCCCCGGTCCGGCTACCCTGGAGGCCATGTCCCCCGCGCTTGATGCCTTCCTGAAGACCTGGCGAGGTTCCGCCGGGAACGAGCGGGCGAACTTCCAGTCATTCCTTCGGGACTTCTGCGCGGCGCTGGAACTGCCGGTGCCCGAGCCCAAGGGGGTGGAGTCCACCCATTGCTTCGAGAAGGATCTCAAGCTCACCCACCTGGACGGCACCACCACCACCGGCTCCATCGACCTCTACCGCGAGGGCTGCTTCGTGCTGGAGGCCAAGCAGGGCAGCACCACCGACGTGCCCGGCTCCGCCCCCCGGCGGGGCACCCGCGCCTATGACCGCTACATGGAAGCGGCCTTCGGGCAGGCCGTGAACTACGCCCGCAACCTGCCCCAGCGCCCACCCTTCGTCCTCACCTGCGACATCGGCCACGCCTTCCATGTGTGGGATGGCTTCTCCGGGGCCTACGGCGGCTATGGCGCCCGGCGCAGCTTCACGATGGACGACCTTCGTACGCCCAAGGTGCAGGAATACTTTCGCGCCCTGTGGCTGGATCCCCAGAGCCTCGACCCCGCCCGCACCCGCACGGCCGTCACCCGCGACGTGGCCGCCGCTCTGGGCGGGCTGGCCCGCAGCCTGGAGGCCCGGTTCCCCGCCGAAGTCGTGGCCCGCTTTCTCATGCGGGTGGTCTTCACCTTCTTCGCGGAGGACGTGGGCCTGCTGCCGGAGAAGCTCTTCCAGAACGCCCTGGAGGGGGCCTGGAAGGAGCATCCCGAGGCCTTTCCCAAGGGCATGGAAAGCCTGTGGGACGCCATGAACACCGGCGGCTTCTGGGGCCCCCTCAAGGTGCTTCGTTTCAACGGCGGCCTTTTCGCCGAGAGCCTGGCCCTGGACCTCACCGCCGAGGAGATCGCCCGGCTGGCGAAGGCGGCGGCATTCAACTGGTCCGAGGTGGACCCCAGCATCTTCGGCACCCTGCTGGAGAGCGCCCTGGATGCCCGGGAACGCCACCGCCTGGGGGCCCACTACACCCCTCGGGCCTACGTCGAGCGCCTACTCCGCCCGGCCCTGGAGGAACCCCTCCGGGCAGACTGGGAACTGGCTCAGGCCGAGGCCATGGCCCTGCTCGGCAATGATCCCACCGAGGCCGACAAGGCCAAGGCCCGGGAGGTGCTCCACGCCTTCCAGCGCCACCTGGCCCATGTGACGGTGCTCGATCCGGCCTGCGGCAGCGGCAACTTCCTGGCCACGGCCTACGACGTGCTGAAGCGCCTGGAGGGCGAGGTGCAGCGCCGGCTGGAGGATCTGGGCGAGACGGGCCGCTCCCTGGCGTTGGAGGGCGTGCTGGTGACGCCGGGGCAGTTCGTGGGCCTTGAGGTGAAGCCCTGGGCCGCCGCCATCACCGACCTGGTGCTGTGGATCAGCCACCTGCAATGGTTCCACCGCCTGCACCCCGATTTGGCCCCGCCCGAGCCCGTGCTCCAGGCCTACGACAACATCCAGTGCCGCGACGCCGTGCTGACATCGAGCGGCACCCGCGAGACCGGACGCAGCCGCTGGGATGGCCGCACCTTCAAGGCCCACCCCGTCACGGGCAAACAGGTACCCGACGAGACCGCCCAGACCGCCATCGTCGAATACCTGGACCCGCGCCCCGCCGAATGGCCCGACGCCGATTTCATCGTGGGCAATCCGCCCTTCCTGGGGAACAAGCGGATGCGCGAGGTTCTGGGGGACGGCTATGCCGAGGCCCTCCGCGCCGCCTATCCCGAGGTGCCTGACAGCGTGGACTTCGTCCTCTACTGGTGGCACAAGGCCGCCGAGGCCGTGCGGGCAGGCCGCGCCCGCCGCTTCGGCCTCATCACCACCAACAGCCTCACCCAGACCTTCAACCGCCGCGTCATCGCCCACCACTGCGCCGTCTCTATCACCGTTCATCACCGTTTATCACCGGCGAAAAAAAGAAATCCAGCCGGTGATGAACGGAGATTCACGGTGATAAATGAAAAGGAAATCCCTGGCTTGAAATTGCTCTGGGCCATCCCCGACCACCCCTGGACGGACGAGGGCGCCGCCGTCCGCATCGCCATGACCGTGGGCGGCCTGGAAGGGCATCCCTGGCTGGGCCGCGTGGTGGAGGAACACCGCGCCGACACGCCCGAAGCCGAGGCGGCGGCCGTGAAGGTGGAAGGACGGGGCGTGGAGGTGATCCACGAGGATCTGAGCGCGGGAGCGAACGTTGCCTCGGCCTCGCCCCTCAAGGCCAACTCGGGACTTTGTGGCCAGGGAATGAAGATCGTTGGTGACGGATTCTACGACCACCACGAGCTTTCAACTTCCATCATTTCGCCAACGACCGGAGTGCCGATTGTCAGAACCATCCTGAATGCCCAAGACATCATCCAGGGCCGGCCTGGACGGAAGATCATCGATTTCTTCGGGCTCACGGAGGCCCAGGCCAGGACCCTTCATCCCGCTGCCTACCAGCAAGCGCATGACGAGGTGCTTCCGATCCGGGGCCAGAACAGCCGCGCCTCCATCCGGGATCTGTGGTGGCGTTTTGCCTGGGAGAGGCCGGTGGTCCGAGACGCGATCAAGGGTTTGGGGCGCTACCTTGTCACCCTCTCTGTATCCAAACACCGTTTCTTTGTTCCCATTCCCGAAGAAGCGATCTGGGACGGGGCGCTCTTCGCCATCGCGAGCAACGAAGCCTTCCACATGGGCGTCCTCTCCTCCCGTGTCCACCTTGCTTGGGCGCTCGCGGCTGGGGGAACGCTTGAGGATCGGCCCACCTGGACCAATTCCACCTGCTTCGACCCCTTCCCCTTCCCAAACGCCACGGAACCGCAGAAGGTCCGCATCCGCGACCTGGCGGAGCGGCTGGATGCGCACCGCAAAGCGGCCCAAGGCCGGGGCGTGACGATCACGGGCATGTACAACCTCCTGGCCAAGCTGCGGTCGGGGGAGGCTTTCACGCCCAAGGAGCGGGCGCAACACGAGGCCGCCCAGACGGAGATCCTCCGCCAGCTCCACGACGAGTTGGACGCCGCCGTGGCCTTGGCCTACGGCTGGCCAGCAGACCTACCCGACGCGGAGATCCTGGAGCGCCTGGTGGCCCTCAACCGCGAGCGGGCCGCCGAGGAGGCCAAAGGTCTCGTCCGCTGGCTGCGCCCCGAATACCAGGCCCCCCACGCCGCCGAGCCGGTGGCTGCAACCATCCTCGAGCTGGAACCGGAGGCGGCGTTGGCGGTGGCCCCCATCGAGCCCCAGCCCTGGCCCAAGGACCTCAAGGCCCAGCTCGCCGCCCTGAGGGGCATCCTGCTCTCCTCGGGCCGTCTATGGACCCTGGAGGCCGTCGCCCAGGCCTTCAAGAGCCGTGGCCGCTACCGCGAGAGCATCGCCGCCCACCTGGACCTCCTCACCGACCTCGGCATGCTCAGCCGCGTGGACACCCCTGGGGGCCCGCGCTGGCATCGGCCCCAGGCAATGGGGGCCTGAGCTCAGCGATTCCACTCCCGCCACAGCCGCACGGTCAGTTCGCTGAGGGGCGTGGGACTCTTGGACAAAGTCATGCCCTTGATGTCGCGTTCGCATTGGACGACTTGCGAGAACAGGGTGCGCGACCGGACGGGGCCCAGCCGGGTGGCGGCAGGCAGGTAGGTTCGTCCCAGCAGCCAAGTCTGGTTGGGGGGCAATTGGATGGCCTGGGCGAGATCGCTCTCCTTCTTCGCCCCGGCCGCCATGGCCTGGGCCAGGGCGGCCACCCGGCCCACTTCCCGGGCGGCCTGGCTGACCAGCAGGAGAGAGGTCCGGTCGAAATCGTCCTCCAGGCACTCCTTGAGAATCCGGAGGGCCTGGGCGATCTGGCCCTTCTGCCAGGCCTCGGACCAGGCAAAGACGCGCTGATCGGTGAGTCGGAAGGTCATCCACGCCACCAGCTCCGGGGTGATGACGCGGCTATCGGCGGCGAGGTCGAACACTTCCATGGCCCGCCGAAGGAGGCCCACGCTGCCTCCCAGCCGCTCCTTCAGCAGCTCGACCGACTCGGCGGGAAGCTGGAGGCCGAGCCTCTTGGCTTCCTCCTGAATGAACCCAGTGATCTCCGCAGGCTCCAGGGCCCCCACCTTGAGGATGCGCCCGGCCTTGGCCCAGTCGGTCCAGGGCTTGGATCCCAGCGGGTTGCCGGGGCCCGCGGGCACGGTGGCCCAGGCCACGAGCAGCAGCTTCAGATCGGAGGGTGGGTTCTGCAGCAAGGCGGCCACGGGAGGCGGAAGGTCTTGTTTCTTGTCCTTGGGCCCTCCCCTGCGTTTACCGAACAGGTTGTCGGCCGCAGGCACGATCACGCACCGGGCTTCGGCCCCCAGGGGCGTGGCCTCCTGCAGGGCGGCCAGGACCTCGGGCCATGGGCAGCCCTCCGCGCAGACCGTGAGGGAGAAATCGGCCCATTCGGGATCCACGTGGCGGCGCTTCCAGGCCGCTACCGCCTCCCGGCGGCCATCGCCATCCTCGCCATGGACGAGGGCGAAGCCGTGGTCCAGCCAGGCCGTGGGCGCAGCCATCAGTCCGTGCCCTCCAGCAGCTGGGTAAGGAAGCTCTCGGCGAAGTCGTCCGCCAGGCTTTCGATCACCTGCACCTCCCGGTCATCGAAGCTGGCGAAGTTCTGGTCCACCCGGTACTGGTTGGAGAAGGTGAGGTGCCGCCGACTGAGCACCACGGCGCCGGTCTGCCCGTCCAGCAGTTCCACGCTGGCCACGACCTTGATCTCCACGCGGCTGGCGCTACCCGCGCTGGCCTTGTCGCTGCCATTGCCGAGGGTGAGCCCCAGGGGGCGGGATTCGTACTGCTCCAGGGTGCCCTGCAGCACCCAGCGCGACGGTTCGCCCGGCGGCACCAGCTTCCAGGGGCTGGCCGCCACGATGCGGCTCTCCAGGGCCTTGGTGAAGCGGTCCTCCAGGCCCAACTTAGGCGTGAGGTTGCGGAACCGCGCCAGCCGGATCGTCTCCCCCTTCTGGGCCCAGGCCGCCTTCCGCGGCTCCCGGTCCAGCCGGTGGTACCCGCAGCCGGAGGAGAATAGGAGGCAGGACATCAAGAGGAAAATGGTCGCGGAAGGCACGGAAGTCACTCGGAAGACGCGGAATAGGGATTGTGTTGCATCACGAAGCGCCGGATGCCTTTGCGTCCCATCGGATAGACGCCGAAGTTCAGGAGCAACCCGACCGGTTTCCCCGAAAACCGGAGGTAGCTCAGGATCTGCGCTTCATGTTCGGGTGTAAATGCTTCAGCGACCTTCAATTCGACCACCAGCACATCGTCCACGACGAGGTCCATACGGAAAGCCAGGGGAACACTCAGTCCGCGATAGGTCAATCCGAGACTCACCTGGCATTCGACCCGATGTCCCCTCAACTGAAGTTCATGTGCCAGACAAGCTTCATAGGCGCTTTCCAGCAGCCCAGGACCGAGGGATCGCTGAACTGCGATCGCCGCTCCAATGACTGATCGGGTCAGATCCGGGTGGGGTCCATCGATTTGAAGCTCCTGGACGACGGTGTCTCCCGCGTCTTCCGCGCTCTTTCCGCGCCTTCCGCGACCAGCCAGATGAGTCATGGGTGGAACACGCCGACGTAGGGGAGGTTGCGGAGCTTGCCGTCGAAATCGAGGCCGTAGCCGACGACGAAGTGGTCCTCGATGGTAAAGCCGACGTAGTCCACGGGCACTTCGATCCTGCGGCGGCTGGGCTTGTCGAGGAGGGTGCAGATCTTCAGGCTGGCCGGCTCGCGGTCCAGCAACAGGTTGCGGACCTTGAAGAGGGTCAGTCCCGTGTCCACGATGTCCTCCACCACCAGGGCGTGGCGCCCCTGGATGGAACGGTCGAGGTCCTTCAGGATGTGCACCTCGCCGGTGCTCTCCGTGCCGCCGCCGTAGCTGGCCACCTGCATGAAGCTCACGTCGAAGTCCAGCTCCGTGGCCCGGGCCAGGTCCGCGAAGAAGGGGAAGACGCCGTTGAGGAGGCCCACCATGACCAGATCCTTGCCCACATAGTCGGCGGCCAACTGGCGGCCCATCTCGCGCACCCGGGCGCGAATCTGCTCCTCAGTCAGCAGGGGGGTGACGCGATCACGCATGGGGTCTCCGGGGCGAGGGATGGGGGGGCCTGACTGACCCGTCTCCTACCCTAACTTGCTTCCATTCAACCCCAGGCCCCCTTCCTGGGTCCATCCAGTGTCGGCGGATCCTGGCTTGATCCTCCCCGCCGGAGCCTAAGATGATGCTGGCAGTTGCCTTGAACGAGCCCAAGATGCCCCAGATGGCCACCCAGTCCGCCGAGCGGATCCCGGATCCGGCCTCGCCGTACCATGCGCCGGAGGTGCTGGTCTGGGTGGAGGCCGCCCAGGGCGGGGATCAGGCCGCTTTTGCCTCCCTGGTCCGGCTCTTCTCCCGGGATGTGTACGGCAAGGCCTTTTCCATCCTGAAGAACCACCAGGACGCCGACGACGTGGTCCAGGAGACCTTCATCCGGGTGTTCCGGGCCCTGCCCGGCTTCCGCTTCGAATCCTCGTTCCGCACCTGGCTCATCACCATCGCCACCCGCCAGGCCCTGAACTACCGGGAACGCATGTCCCGCGACCACGAAAGCCTGGAGATGCCCGAGGAAGGCCTGGAGCATCCGGCGCTGCGGGTCGAGGAAACCCAGGCCGCCGCCCTGCTCGACGAGGAAGCCCGCCGCCTGCTCTACGAAGCCCTGCCCAAGCTGCCCCGGCGCCAGAAAGAGGCCCTGACGCTCAAGCTCCAGCACGACTGGAAGTACGAGCGCATCGCCGCGGAGATGGGCACCTCCGTGGGCAGCGTGAAGGCCCACATCTTCCACGCCATCCAGAGCCTGACCCGCCATGTCAAAGGAGGCCGTCCATGAGGCACGCGTCCCTCCCCCTGCCCGAAGCCTGCGAGCGGATCCTTGCCGCCGTCGAGGTTGATCCCCTGGACCCTGGCCCCGAGGCGGAGCTGCACATGAACTCCTGCACCGCCTGCTCGGAAGCCCGCGTGCTCTACCTGGCCCAGGAGGAGGCGCCCCAGGTCCTGGTGCCCGCCGGGTACTTCGACCGCCTGCCCGGACGGGTGCTCGGCAAGCTGCCGAATCGTCGCCCCACCCTGGCCCACCAGGCCCGCAGCCTGTACTGGGCCGCCGCCGCCGCCCTGCTCATGGCCGTGGGCGCCGGGGCCTTCTGGGCGGGCCGCGCCAACCGCACGCCGCTGGTGGAGGCCACGCTCCCGAAACCCGCCGATACGGTCGAAATCACCATCCCCGATGCGCCCTTCCACGACCGTGACGAGGATGCGGCCCAGATCCAGACCCTGAGCCCCGACGAAATGAAGGCCCTGTTGAAACGCATGGATGACCCCACCCCCTCCCAGAGGTGACCCAATGTTCCGCCTACCGACGCTCCTCCTCCCCGTTCTCTTGATCGCCGCCCTGCCGGTGGCCCGGGCGCAGTCTGAGGACGAAGGCCGCCTGCTCTACCGGTTCCGGATGAACCACCTGGAGCAGAACGTGGGTCTCCCCGCAGACCAGGCCCGGGTGGTCGTCGAACGCTGGGCCCGCTACGACCGGGACCTCTTCGAGAAGGCCCGCCAGATCCGGGAGATCCGGGGGCGATTCAACGACATCCTGCTGGGCCCCGGCTCGGAGGAGGAAAAGAACGCCAAGGTCGGGCCCCTGCTGGACCAGTTCGTGGCGCTCCGCCACCAGCAGATGAACCTGAAGCTCCAGTTCGAGGATGACATCCGGGTCCACCTCAGCCCGGCCCAGCAGGTCCGGCTCATCCTCCAGGTGGACGAGATGCAGCGAAGAATGGTGGAGGCCCTGCGCCAGGGCCTGGGCAACCGACCGGGCATGGGGCTGGGCAACCGCCAGGGCCCGGGCGGCGGCCTGCGTCGCGGGGGACGCTGATCCGGATATTCCGGCGAGAGAAAGCGCTGGTCGCGGAAGACCCGGAAAGAGACACGGAAGGCGCAGAAGGGTCCTGGGCGCCCGCTGAAACGATGCCGTGATGGACCGACTGGTCCTGCCCGCTCGCATGCACAACAGCGCAAGCCAAGCACCTGACCCCAACCTTCCGCGCTTTCCGCGCGGGTTCCGCGCATTCCGCGACCAGCAAACGCCTGGGCGGCCTGCTATTGGGGCGCCTCCAGCAGCACGGGGACGACGAGGGGGCGGGTCTGGGTGGTCTTGCGGATGATGCGGCGGAGGGCCTGCCGGATGACCTCGCGCAGGGCCTCGGGATCCTTCCGGACCTCGGCGGGCGCCTCCTCGAAGGCCTTGCGCGCCACACCCCGCAGCAGTTCGCCATAGGTCACATCGTCGGAGAGCATGACGAAGCCCCGGCTCAGGATGGTGGGATCGGCCGCGAGGGTGCCGGTGGCCGAATCCACCAGCAGCGTGGCGAAGACGACGCCATCCTCCTGGAGGATGAGCCGGTCCTGCACCACCCGGGCGTCCACCATGTGATCCACGCCCTCGTGGACGAAGCACTTGCCCACCGGCACGGCGCCAGGCTGGTCCAGACGACCGTCCAGGAAGAGCCGCAGGCACTGTCCACCGTCCAGCAGCGAGATGCGCTCGCGGGGCCAGCCCAGGGACTCCGCCAGGGCCCCGTGGGCCCGCAGGTTCCGGTAGGTGCCATGGACCGGCACCATCTGACGGGGCCGCACCGCGCGGATGAGATCCGCCAGTTCCTCCCGCTGGCCGTGGCCCGAGGCGTGGACCGTGCCGAGGCCCTCGATGGACGTCTCCGCCCCGAGCCGCTCAGCGGCATCGAGCATGCGGGAGATGGCCACTTCGTTGCCGGGAATGGTCCGAGCACTGAGGAGCAGGCGGTCGCCCGGTTCCAGGGGCAACCCCTTCACCTCGCGGCGCAGCAGCCGGGCGAGGCCGCTCATGGGCTCGCCCTGGCTCCCCGTGCAGATCACCAGAAGTTCCGAGGGAGGATACTTGGCGGCATCCTTCACATCCAGGAAGAGATCGTCCGGCAGCGCCAGCCGCTTGAGGGAGCGGGCCAGATTGACGCTCCGCTCCAGGCTGCGGCCCAGCAGCACCACCTGCCGACGGTGCTGGTAGGCCAGGTTCAACAGCGTCTGGAGGCGATGGATGTTGGAGCTGAAGGTAGTGACCACCAGCCGGCCCGGGGTCGCCCCGAAGGCCGCATCCAGGCCTTCCCGGCAGGCCACTTCGGGCAGCGACCGACCCGGGCGCTGGATGTTGGTGGAATCGGCCATCAACAGCCGCACCCCGGCATCCCCCAACTCGTGCAGCCGGTCCATCCCCGTGTGGCGGCCATCCAGGGGCTCCGGATCGATCTTGAAATCACCGGAATGGACCAGCACGCCCTGGGGCGTATGGAGGACCAGGGCGCAGGCATCGGGGATGCTGTGGGTGACGGGGATCCACTCCGCCTCCACCTCCCCATCGCCCACCCGGACGCGACCGTAGTCCCGGACCGGATGCAGCAGGTTCAGATCGAGGCCATGTTCCTTCAGCTTGCCCTCCACCAACCCCAGGGTGAAGGCTGTTCCATAGACAGGCACGGGCCAGCGCCGGAGGAAGTAGGGCAGCGCCCCGATGTGGTCCTCGTGGCCGTGGGTGAGCAGCACGGCCTGGATGCGGTCGGCGAAGGGCTCGAGGTAGGCGAAGTCCGGCACGATGGAATCAATGCCCGGCTGGTCATCGGAGGGGAACAGCTGGCCGCAGTCCACCAGGAACAGGCTGCGGGCGCTGTGGACCACCAGGGCGTTCATGCCGAACTCCCCCAGACCGCCGATGGGGATCAGGCGAAGTTCGTCCTTGCCCGGCGGCCGGTCCCAGTGGGTGAAGGCGGGGGCAGTCGAGATCACGATGGGAACACCTCAGGATGATGGATGAGTAATGCGCGGGTCGCGTCCAGCCACGCCGCAGGCGGAATAACTTCGGCGCGCAGCGCCGAAGCCAGCCCCACGCCCGTCAGGACCTCCGCCGACAAAACTCCCTGCCAGTTGTTGGCCAGGGTCTTGCGCCGATGGGCGAAGGAGCGGTGCAGCACCGCCAGGAGGGGCTTCCGCTCGGCCAGGGTGGGCGCCTCCCCGCGGGGCTCGAAGAGCACGACGGCGGAATCCACCTTCGGAGCGGGGCGGAAGGACCCGGGCCCCAGCTTCGCCAATCGGGTAAGGCGGGCGCAGAGCTGGGCCAGGACGGAGAGGGGGCCATAGGCCTTGGTGCCCGGCTCCCCCATGAGCTTCTGGGCCACCTCCAGCTGGAACATCAGGACCATGCGCTCCCAGGGGACCGCCTCCGTCAGCATCCGGGTCAGGATGGGCGTGGCGGCGTTGTAGGGCAGGTTCCCCACCACCGACCAGGGGGCACCCTCCGGAAGGGCGATCCGCACGGCATCCCCCTCCAGCAGATGGAAGGCGGGCTGTCCCACGAATCGGTCGCCCAGCAGGGCACAGGCCTCGGGATCCAGTTCCACCGCCCAGAGGGGCCGCCCATCGGCCAGCAGCCGCGCCGTCAGCACACCGGGGCCCGGACCGATCTCCAGCAGCCGGGGAGCCGACGAGGCCAAGGCGGCGTCCACGATGGTCCGGATGACCCCCTCGTTCACCAGGAAATTCTGCCCGAAGGCTTTCTTGGCACGCAGCCGACCGGTGGAATGAAGTTCCTGCACCCCTTCACCCTAGCACGCGAACGGGGGCCCTGACGGGCCCCCGTGGGGTCTGGCTTGGTTGAAAAGCGTCAACGCACAGTGCGCCAGGTGCGGGGTCGGGGAAGGCGATCCTTGACTTGACCGAAGATGGTTCTGATCTGGGTGGAGGTGGTCGTGCCGCCCGTGGGCGGGGTGGTTGACACCAACCCCGCCTGGTTGACCGATACGGTGCTGCGAGCGGAGAAATTGGTGGCCACACCGGTCCAGTAGTACACATTCCCTCCAACACAAGGACCATTGTAGCTGTTGGTCACTGTGGCCGTGGTCCCGTCTCCATTCCCCTGAAACACCGGATAGAGCACATCACAGACGCGATTGGAAAAGGTCTGGCCTGAACCTCCACTGCACGGATCTGCCGTCTTGGGCGTGAAGTAGGAGTAGAACAAGGCGCCCCCCAGGACCAATGGTTCATTGATCCCCTTGGGAATGAATGTGGTGTTGCCACTCTTGGCGGGTGAGGGAAATGCAATTTGATATCCCCGCTTGGAATTCGCCAAATAGAAACTGGCGTTCCCCGGAGTCACCGCCGCAGGGGTGGAGGCACTGGCCGCCGTGTTCGGAACCGTGTAAAGATCGGCGGATGTGATGGGCGTGGCGCCAGTGTCGGCGCGCTGGCTGTCGAACAACACCATGGCCTCATGGCCGGTGGGCAGATTAGTCGTTTTGTAATTGTAGTCCAGGGGGTTGTTGCGATCCCCGGTCACCACGGCAATTCCAACAGGAATGGTTCCCGCCGAGGAAGGCAAGTTTGCCGTCAAAAAAGGAGCCGGCAGGGTGGATATGAAATCAATGGGAATTCCGGAACTATTCATATTGCCGGTATAGATCTTCCGCAGGGACAAATCGCTACCGACCTTCCCATCCACGGTCCAGGCATCCAGGTTACTGGTATCGCGACGATAGTTGTAATTATCAGAAGCCGTCGTGGAATTTCCGGAACCCAGCGCCCAAATGCTTCCGTTGAAATCCGTGAAGTAAACCCGCTGAGTCAGACCGCTGTTGAGGAAATATTCAAAGGGGACCAGACCGGCCCCCACAGGCCCCATGCCCGCTGCGGTGGCACTCAGCTTGGCGTCATTCATGAAGTCCCAGGCCATGAGGATATTCCCCGTGGCGATATCCACCGCCAGCGCGGATCGTCCGAGCGGCGTGGGATTGCCGGAGGTATTCAGGAACTGGGCCTCCACCTCGGGCGTACTCAGGCCTCCACCCAGAAAAAGGGCATCCTTGAGTTGCACCACCGGGGTGCCGTAGGCCACCCGCCCCACGGCCAAGGTGGAGGTGGAGTACCCCATGTTCTCCACCACGCTGGTCACCGTGCTCTGGGTGGCGGAGGCCCCGATCCGGCTGCTGAGAATGGTGGGATCGAGCGTGGTTTCATCGGGGGAAAGGGCCCAGGACATGCTGGGCGTGAAGGGATCATGAATATCCAGGGCATAATAGCTGCGCCCCCCCTTGCGCAGACCGAAGACCAACCGGGCGGTCTCCGTGCTATCCACGGTGCCATTGCCCAGCATGGAGCCGCTGGCGGCCGAATCCAGCCAGTAGACGTAGGGCGTTCCATCCACCAGGAAGCGATGGCTCTTGGCTGTCAGAAGGTAATCCAGGTTAGCCAAAAGGTCCGTAGGCACGAAGGCCCACAGTTCATCCACCACGCCATGGGTCAAGGGATTGGCAGGATCTGTGGTGCTGTCCACCCAACTGACCTCTCCGAAGGCGTGCAACATGCCCTGATTGGTTCCGACAAAGATCACCCGGAAGCGTGCGGTGGCAATATTACTGTTATAGGCCGCCAGGAGGGATGCTGGGAGTTTGCTGGTATCGATGGCCCCGGCTCCCGTGAGGGTGTATTCCACCGCCGCCGGGGCACTGTCAATCACATCCCCCATGATGGTGCTCCGATTGGGGAACAGGGCCGCGGTCGAGGAAGTATCCGCACCCAGGACGAACTCGATAACGGTATTCTTCACCGTATCGGAAGTCTGCGAAGTGGCCACGGAGCCCTTGATGGCAGCGAAGCCAGAGGCCGAAGCCACGGTCGTCGAAGGATAGCCCGCTGGCGGATCGAAGGCGAACGGCACCAAGGGAGGATTTGGAGTGGTGGCCGTGGCAGGCAGCCGGGTGTAGACCTTCCGCTGGTACCAAGGACGGGCAGCCATGGCGTTGGAAGTCGCCCACCCGGCCGTGGAGGTATCCAGTATCGTGGCGGTGCTACCCGTCTTGGTAAGAATGACCGTTTGGCCATTGACCTGCTTCGTAGGGAACATCATCAGATTGCCCGGCCAAATGGGGCTGACTGTGGTGGGCGGGGTGAAGGTGCCCAGGTAGATCTCGGAGGCCAAGCCCAACCCCACAAAAGGGACGGAGGGGGAAGAGGCCGTGGTCCCATTGGCAATCTGGGTGATATTGGTGATGACAGAGGCGATGTTGTTCACCAGCGCGTTGGGATCCCGGGCATCGAAGAAATAGGTTTTCTGGGCGGCTGTGGGATCGTAGGGCTTGACTTGGCTCAGGCTCCATGAATTATTTTTGGGGTCCCCATTTGCTGCCGCCGCAAGCAAGGCATATTTCGCTGAACTCGAATCCAGGTAGCTGCCGGGGAGGCTCACGCCCACGGTCATGGTCTGGATGGCTAGGGGCGGCGTGAAGGTGGAACTGTAGCTCGTGCCACTTCCCCGTTCCTGGATGAAAAAAGGGGCAAAGGCATCGGGAGCCTGAGCCGAACTCGTAGGGTAGGTACTCGGAGCAACCAAGTAATTGGTCAGCTTCGTATCCCCAAGATGGGCCGCGGCTCCTGCCAAGGTCCAGATGTTGAAATAATCGTTTCCCGGATCGAACTTCATGACGCCAGCAGCGAGAATGGTCTTGTTCCCTTCCAGCGCATTGCTGCTGCCTCCGGGAATGCTGGAGGGATTATAAGGATCCTGGCTCCCGATGGCAGAGCCACCCCCATAGGTATCATTCGCAATGCCATCCGTGAAAAGCACCACGAACATGGTCTGGCAGTTGGGTGACGTATACTTGTCTGCCGTATGGGGCGCATCGAAGACGCTGTTTTTGTCCACATTCAACTGAGCCAGCACATTCGCAAAGGCGTAGGTCAAGGGTGTGCCTGCGCCAGGGAGGGCTGAAGCCAGGGCTTTCACGGATGGATCCGGATTTCCGCCGGTTGCCTTATTGAACAGCGTCAAGGCGCGGGTATTTGAGTTCGAAGAAGGGTTGGGCGCATTCGTATTGCTGGGATCTACGGTCGAAAGCCCCTGCTCATCCTTGTAATCCAGGAACCGATAGGCCCAGTAGACCTTGGTCTGATTGGCGAGCCAGGCCGAAATCACGGCTCGTTTCACGCCTTGGTATCGGGTCAGTACAGGAATGCCATTCTTGAAGGCTTGACCCGCTGCGGTTGTGGAATCAGGAATAATGTAGCTCGCTGTGTTCGTCCATCCTGTCGGGTTGGCCGCGTCATTGGGAACATCCATGCCAAAGAAAAGCCATTGGATATAGTCACGCGTGTACCAGAAATGACCAATCCAGCCCTGACCAGGGCAACCAGGGAAATAGCCGGTCACGTCACTGCTGCTGTAGATATTGGACGCCGAGTCCGTCGCTGCCGTATCAAAATAGTTGGCCGTGTTGCTATTTTGGGAGTCAGCCGCAAAGCTTGTCGAATAACTACTGCTTGCTTTTGCGATTCCAGAAGGCGAATCAAAAATGGTCCACGGAATGGGCAGATCCAATTGTCGCGTAAGTGATGCGTTGGAAAGGCTTCTCATAGTGATGCGGACATGCGTCGCCAAGCGAATCCAGTTGGTGGCATCATTGGTCTTTCCCAGCGAGCCCGATTGGGCAGTGACATCCGCATTCGTCACAGGGGTGCCATCGGGCTTGATCAGAATGCCATCTGCGGCGAAGGGGTTTGCCTTGAAACTCCCATCATTAATATGATAGGTTGCAAAATTTATGGTCGGTCCGGTTATTGAAGACATGGTGTTAACATAAGGACGCACCCAAGTATCGTCACCCCCCGTATAACCTGAAGGGAGATGATGGCGTTCACTGTTATCCGAGTAGTAGCTCGGATGCCACATGAGCGCATTCATGGACCCCGAGAAATCCAGCACGCTGACGATTTCGGGCTTGACGTTCAGCGCATTGGTTTTCTGGTAGATGTCTAGGAAATCCGTCGTGCTGGCCTGCAGCCTGGGATCCAGCTGGGCGGCGAGGGGCGTGGACAGGAGGGCAGCCAGGCCGAAAATGGCCATGGCTCGGGCAATCACGGGGCGGCGGAACTTGAAGGTCATGGGGTGCCTCTCGGAGGAGGGTGCGTTTACTGTTTGATAGACGTGGAAACCCAGATTTCCCGACTGTTGTTGAACGCCATGCCCCCGCTATAGGACAGCGTGGCGTTGGATCGGACCGCCCACAGATCGGGCTTCAGCCGCTCGTCGATCTGGCTGGTGAGGACAATCGGCAGCTTGCCCATGCGCAGGAGCGCAAGATTGAAACTGCCGGTCTTGCCCGATGCCGGCTTGAAGGTCATGGAGCTGTCGGTGTTGATGGTGTAGTAGCGGCCGCCCAATTCTGGCTGGTTCCGCAGCTTGTCCATGGCAGCAATCAGGCCCGCGTAGCCTGTGGTGGCGGCGGGATCCACGGTGGGCCGGTTCTCCCGTTCCTGGATCATCCAGTAAATGGTGTAATCTAGGCCAGAGTCGGCGATCTCGCGGGTCTCCGTCCCCTGGCGGGAAGATCCGGAGACGATGAGTTCGCGCAGGGCGTTGCGGGACAGGGCCACGGCGGCGACGGTGAGCAGCACCAGCAGCATGAGCGTCACCAGGATCATGACGCCACCTGCTTCGGGGTGCTGGAGGGAACGGGGAGGTCGTGTGTTCATGGTCCGCCTCGCGATCAGTTGAAGGACAAGCCGAAGTGTCGGGGCACCATGTACAAGGTCTGGGTGCGCTCCTGGTAGGCCGCGATGTTGCCAGTGGCCGAATTCTCAGCGCGCTTGATGGCACTCCGGGTGGTGAGGTCCACCCTCACCACGAGCGGGGTGTTCCGGAACCAGTTCGGGTCGTTGGTATTCGGGGCGGAGGGCAGCCCCAATGAGGAGAGCTGTGTGTTGACCGTGGCCAGGATCCCGCTGGTCCATCCGCTGTCGAAGTCGTTGGCCGTGCTCCCCCACCCTGCCCAGGTAGCGGCCAAGGTTGTCTTGGTCGGGTCCGGGTTTTGATAAGCACTCAGGTAGACTTTGAAGCCGGTGACATCCTCCGCGATGATGGACTCCAATGTGTCGTCCGGCACGAACCCGCCCGAGGCATAGGTTCCCTGCTGTCGAATCAGGCAGGGGATTCCCACGTTCGGGTTGGCTGGATCCAGGTTGCGAGCTTGAATGCTGTAACGCACCATCTGAGCCGGTCGCACGAACAGCACAGGGGCACCACCCGTGGATAACGCGCCGTTGATGGTCCCAGGTGTCGTGAAGGTCCCATCCCCGGCGAAGTGCCGATCCTTGTTCAAGGGGTTGATGCCAGTGGAGAGGCCCATCTCGGTATCCGGCACAGCCTGGGGTTTGAAGGTTACCAGCGGGGTCGAGCCCGATTGCGTCACGCCCGTAATGGCCATGGGACCCCACTGGTCCTTGAATACCGCCACCAGGCTGCCCTGATTGTTCTTCACCATTTCTGCGGCAGTGCTTTCCAGTGTTTTGGCGTAGGAAGGATCGCTCAACATGACTTCCATCGTCGTATCGAGCTTCGCGACATCCGCCTGGCTGCTCACCAGATCAGCGTTCGAGGTCTGGGCGAAGGTCGCTCCCGCCGAGGCGTACAAGCGTCCCTCAAAGGGCAGCGCCTCATCGAGGTAGAAGTTCAGCTGGTCCGTGAGTGCTTCTGCGGTTGGAACATCTGTGCCGGTATAGGTCTGGTTGGGAAGGATGTAAAACCCCGGGGCGGTCGCGCTGAATGTCGGATAAGACGTGAGGTTGGTGAGGTACTGCCCGGCGGCATTGAGATCGTCGAAGAGCAGATCCATGGCCATGCGGTTCCTACGGCCACTGCTGATGCTCTCGCTCGACCGGTAGAAGGTGTTCATACTCGACTGGAACACCTTGGCCATGCCTGCCATGAGGACAGCCATGAAGACCAGCGCGACCAAGAGCTCGACCAGGGAAAAACCATCCTGGGCGTCCTGCGAAATGGGCGACAGGGAGGGCTCAGGCATGGACCACCGTCCGGGTGAGGTTGATGCTGTGCTTCACGAATGAACCGGGGTGGGCCGGGTCCGGTGATTCATTGAATTCCACGCGGACCATGAAGGTATCCGTGTTACCGCTCGAACCATTCCCTGACACCTGGCTATCCACCCAGGTGGATACGGTGTAATAGGCCCCGGCGGCCGTGGGCAGGGGGGTACCCACAAAATCGAAGTAGTCCTTGATGGCACTCGTCGGTACGGGGTCCGTTGGTTTCACACTGACTATAGGTGCCTTGCCTATGTAACGGGTGGTGTTAGCCGCCGGTGCAGCACTGAAGATCATCCCTAAATAGGACTGGCGCGCCTCGGTATTGATGCGCTCCATCACCCCTTCCGAAACCAGGACAGAGGTGGAAAGGCCCCGGCTGGTGGTGGTGGACTTCAGTGCGAGGATCTGCAACGCGGTGAGGCCCAAGAGGCCGATGGCCATGATGAACGCGGCCAGGAGGAACTCGATCATGGTGAAGCCAGCCTCGGGACCGCGGGCGGGGGCCGGAAGGGTGGGTCGGCGGGCACTCATAGGCGCCTCCAGGATTCGGCAGAGTTGGACCGGTAGAACTTGTAGATGGTGCCGCTGCCTGCGGGCATGACCAGGACCCCCACCGGACCGCTGGGAACTGGGGCACCTCCCCGCAGGCCCACCACGGCGATATAGAACCCCGTGTTGGCCTGCTTGCTGTAACCGTTGATCACCGGGGCGAAGCTTCCTTTGAATAGCTGGTTGGCAAGGGCATCGCGGAAGGGCGTCGTCGTCGCAGGGGCGACTGGGGCGAAGGGCACGACATCCTTGAGCGAGGCGATGGCGTCGTCCGACCAGCCAGAACCGCAGTCGATGCCGGCGTACTGGTGGTCTCTGGACGTGGGCGTGTAGACGAAGTTGCTGCTGGGGCCGGAGGCGCCCGTGTAGGTGAGGGTGGCGGGGGTGGCTGCCGTCCAATTGCCGGTGGCCGTGAGCGTGATGTCGCCCAGGGTGGAGGTCGTCCCCTTGTGGGCCGCGGAGATCACCCCTTCCAATTCATCCATGATCGAATGGACGGCAGTGGCAGGACGGTTGCCGATCATCTGCACCGAGGCGAGGACCAGGACGCCCACGATGACGAGGACCAGCAGCAGTTCAATCAGGGAGTAGCCGGACGCAGCTTTCCAGGACGTACGGGATTCCATGGGTCACCTTTCGGTTGTTTCAAGCATCGGCTGGAAGAGCAGCCGGGCCCAGGTTGAAATAAATGTTCGGGTCGAATGACTTGAGGAAGAATACCCCCGCTTGTCATCCGAACGTCATTGAAGAATGTAGTATTTTATTACACTAGCCAAACTGCACGGGATCGCGGTCCAGGCTGATGGCGCCCCCGGGGGGGAGGGGCGAGCGGCGCAGGACTTCGCTGAGGGCGCCCCGCCCACCCTTGAGCAGGAGGTGCATGCGCCAGCGGTCCCGAACGCGCGGCACGGGGGCCTCCAGGGGGCCGAGGACGCGGAGGCCGGGTACGGTCAGGCGGGCCTTGAAGGCCTCCAGGGCCTCCTGGGCCTCCCGGATCGAATCGGCCTCGGCGCGGTAGAGGGACAGGGCCGTGAAGGGTGGGTAGCCCAGGCCTTCGCGGAAGGGCAGTTCGGCGGCGGCGAAGCCCTCGAAATCCTGAGCCAGGGCGAAGGTGATGGCCGGATGGTCCGGGGAATAGGTCTGGAGGATGACCCGGCCCGGCAGGTCGGCCCGCCCGGCGCGGCCCGCGACCTGGGTAAGCAACTGGAAGGTGCGTTCGGCGGCCCGGAAGTCCGCCACTTTGAGGCCCTGGTCCGCATTCAGCACGCCCACCAGGGTGAGGCCCGGAAAGGTGTGTCCTTTCGCCAGCATCTGGGTGCCGACCAGGATGTCCACTTGGCCCTTTTCCGCGGCGAGGAGACCGGCCTCCAGGGAGCCCCGGCGCCGGGTGGTATCCCGGTCCAGGCGCAGGATGCGCGCCGCGGGGAAGAGGGTGTGGAGATGTTCCTCCACCTGTTCCGTGCCCTCCCCCACGCCCCGCAGATGGTCGGCGCCGCAGTCCGGGCAGGCCTCCGGCGGCACGGTCTCGAAGCCGCAGAGATGGCAGCGCAGGCGCCAGTCGCCCCGGTGGTAGGTGAGCGAGATGGCGCAGTGGGGACAGCCCAGGGCCTTGCCGCAGGCCCGGCACATCCAGAAATTTTCGTAGCCGCGCCGGTTCAGCAGCAGCAGGGATTGCTCACCGCGGGCCAGGGTCTCCGTCATCGCCTGCATCAGGGGTGGGGCCAGGATCACCTTGCGGCGGGCCTGTCGGAAGGCCTCCCGCAGGTCCACCACTTCCACCGTGGGCAGGTTCACGCCCGCCGGGCGCTCGCGAAGGCGCAGCAGCCGGTAGCGCCCGGACTGGGCCGCATGCCAGCTCTCCAGGCTGGGGGTGGCGCTGCCGAGAATCACCGGACACCCCTCGATCTGGGCCCGCTTCACGGCGAGATCCCGGGCGTGGATCCGGGGATGTTCCTCGGACTTGTAGGACCCCTCCTGCTCCTCGTCCACCACCACCAGCCCGATATCGCGAAGGGGGGCCAGCACGGCGTTGCGCACCCCCACAAAGAGGTCCGCCCCGTTGCCCAGCAGCCGCACCACGTCGCCATGTTTCTCTCCGGCGTTGAGGCCCGCGTGGCCCACGGCGACCCGGCCCGGGAAGCGGGCCTCCAGGCGCTCCAGCAGACTCGGGGTGAGGCCGATCTCCGGCACCAGCCAGAGCACCCGCTTCCCCGCGGCCAGCACGCGCTCCGCCAGGGCCAGGTAGACCTCGGTCTTGCCGGAGCCCGTGACGCCCTGCAGAAGGTGGACGCCGAAGCTGCCCAGGGCGACGCCATCAAGGGCCACGCGCTGTTCCTCGTTCAGGTCCACCACGCGATCCAGTCCGGCCTCGCGCCGCTGGGCCAGCAGGTCCATCCGCTTCATCCGTTCGATGAGGCCCCGCTTCTCCAGGGTGGCCAGCACCGAGGCGCCCACGCCCGCGGCCTCCAGCAGTTCCGGTTCCATCAACGCGCCCCCGGAATCCTCCAGGGCCAGCAGCACCTTCGCCTGGGCGGGCGTCACCCGTGCCGGGTGGGGACGGCCCGTGAGCCGCGCCTCCGTGAAGCCTGCCCCGCGCAGGTTCTGGCGATGCAGCAGGGTGGGCAGGAGGGTGGGCTCCCGGTGCCAGGCCTCGCCCAGCTCCGCCATGGCCTGCCAATCGCCCCGCTCCCGATAGAAGGACAGTCGCTGTCCATCGTCCTCCGACTCCCAGCGCGGCAGCAGCGCCTGCGGCAGGCACAGCGGTAGGAGGTGCGCCTCCAGGCAGCCGTAGTAGCGGGCGGCGAAGGCCAGCAGCTCCCGCAGGCCCGGCGGCAGAAGGGGAAAGGGATCCACCACACCTTCGATGGGGCGCAGTTTCAGGTTGCGGCCAGGAAGTCTGGACGCGCTGGCCGGGCTCTGCCCGGTCAGCGCGTGGGGGGCCGCGGGGGGGACATCGCGAGCGGTAGCGAGCAGGCGGTCCCCCCCCGACAGGTCAGGCCCCATGGCCAGGCCCACCGCGCTGCTGTTCCGCACCTTCACGCGGACCCGCACCCACGCAGGCAGCCCCTCCGGCGCCAAGTAAGTCAGCGGCGGCAGGGGGCGGTTGAGCTGGACGAGTGTGGGAACGAGGGCCATTGGCCCCAGGTTACACTTGAGGGATGCTGGTCCTGGGTCTCGAGTCCTCCTGCGACGACTGCTCCGCCGCCGTGGTGGAGGAAACGGCCCACGGCCCCGTCCTGAAATCCATGGTGAGGAAGAGCCAGGACGGCATCCACGGGCCCTTTGGCGGCGTGGTGCCGGAGTTGGCGGCTCGGGAGCATCTGCTGCAGGTGCGCTCCGTGATGGCCGAAGCCCTGGCAAAGGCCGGGGTCGGACTGGCGGACCTGGATCGCCTCGCGGTCACCCGCGGCCCTGGGCTGGTGGGCAGCCTCCTGGCCACCTTCAGCGCCAGCAAGGCCATCGCCTGGCGCGAGGGCATCCCCTGGGTGGGGGTGCATCATCTGCTCGGCCACCTGAACGCGGCTCGCTTCGCCGTCCCGGACCTGCCCTTCCCCGCCCTGGCCCTGCTGGTCTCCGGCGGCCACACGCACCTCTACTTGGCCCGGAACTGGACCTCCCTGGAACTGCTGCAGAAGACCCGGGACGATGCCGCGGGCGAGGCCTTCGACAAGACGGCGCGGATGCTGAACCTGGGCTATCCGGGCGGACCCGTGGTGGATGCCTGTGCCGCCCGGGCGCCGAAGGCCGCCGAGCCGTTCACGCCGCCGAAGTTCCGGGATGGGAAGGCCTCCTGGAGTTTCTCGGGCCTCAAGACCGCCGTGAAACTCCGGGTGGAACGTACCCCCGGCCTGGCGGAGGCCGGCGCGGAGGACCTTGCGGTCCAGGGCCTCTGCCGCAGCCTCCAGGAGGCCATCTCCGGCTGGCTGCTGAAGCCCGTGCCTGAACTCGCACGAGCGAATGGGGCGCGGAGTCTGATCATCAGCGGGGGCGTGGCCTGCAACTCGCGCCTGCGGACGGATGCCGCGACCCTGGCCGCCCGCGAAGGCTTGGTCCTGGCCATCCCCGAACCCAGGCTCTGCACGGACAACGGCGCCATGATCGCCGCCGCCGGGGCCCTGCTTCCGGTGGAGGTCGATCCCTGGCCGCAGAACGCCGATGCGGATCTAAAACTGGCCTGAAACCGCCACAGGAAACGCCATGCCCGACATCAAGTCCCTATGCGATCAGATCCGCCAGACCTCGTTCCAGATCCACAGCTACCTTGGAAGCGGTCACCTCGAGAAGGTGTACGAGAACGCTCTGGCCCACCGATTGCGCAAGGCTGGACTGAAGGTCGAACAGCAGCGCCCCATCAAAGTCTTCGATGAAGACGGCACTCTGATTGGAGACTACCTGGCCGATCTGTTTGTAGAAGACGTACTGGTTGTAGAGCTGAAAGCCGCAAGGAGCCTGGCTCCCGAACACGAAGCCCAGGTGCTGGGCTACCTCAAAGCTTCGAGGATCGAACACGGGCTATTGATCAACTTTGGAGCCACGAAATTCGAGATCCGCAAATTTATTTGGAATGAAAATCAGCCACAAAGAACACAAAATACACAAAAGAATGAAGCTTTGTGACCTTTGTGCCTTTTGTGGCCATTCTGTTTTTTTGTGATTTATGTGGAGCCTGATATGGACGTGACCCGCGAGGATGTGCTGCGCTGCGCCCGATTGGCCCACCTGAGCCTGGTCGAGGATGAGGTGGAACCCATGCGCCTCGCCATGGAGCAGATGCTGAACCACGCCGCCAGCCTGGACGAACTTCCCCTGGATGACATCGAGCCCACCCCGCCTGGCCTCGGTCGCCCCTTGCCCAGGCGGGAGGATGAATCCCGCGACGGGTTCACGCAGGCGCAGGCTCTGGCCAACGCCCCCGCGCAGGGCCGTGGGCACTTCGTCGTGCCGAAGGTGCTATAGGCCTACCAATCGCCGCCGGAGTCCCCACCACCCGAATCGCTACCGCCGGAATCGCCGCCCGAATCCCCCCAGTCGCTGGATCCGGAACCGGAGTCGCCCCAGTCGCTGGAGGAGCCGTCTGAAGACCCGCCGCCCCAGCCGGCATCGCCGCTGCGGTCATGGGACTGTCCGCCCCCCATCATGCTGCCGATCATCATGCCGGTCAGGAGGCCGCCCATGCCCCCGCCCTGCGGGCCAAAGCCACCCTGTCCGGGAGCCATCCCCTGCATGGGCGCATCCAGACCGAGGCGCCGACGGGCGGAAGGAGGCAGCTCCTCATCCTTCAATTCCTGCAGCCCGGCCTGGGCGCCGCAGTAGCCGCAGCTCCATTTCACGGACCGGAGGCCATCCCAATCCTGCTTCATCTTGTCGCCCGTGGCGCCACAGGTGGGGCACTTCGGATAGGGGCAGGGGAAGGTGTGCGCTTCGAGGGGCCCCGTGGGCAGGGCCCGCCGAGCCGCGCCCAACTGCTCCGGGCGATCCCTTCGCCCCCGCAAGGCGAAGTAGAGGACGATGCCAGCGATGAGGACGATCCAGAACATGGGAACCCCCGAGGGCATCCAGGGTAGCGCGGCCGTCCAGAGTCCGGGCGATGCTGGCATCATCACCTTCATGCACGCCCGCCTGCCGCTTCCCGAGGACCGCCCCTGGCGGGTTCTGGGGCTCATGTCCGGCACCAGCGCCGACGGCGTGGATGCGGTTCTCATCCAAGTAGACCCGCAGGGGTTCCAGGGGGGGTGCCCCTTCCGGGCCCTGTCCGGGCACCGCCACGCGCCCTACCCGGATCCGCTGCGGAACCAGGTGCTCGCCGCCGCGGCCGATCGCCTGGGTGCCGCGGATCTCTGCATCCTCCAGCGGCACCTCGGCGACCACCACGCGGCCGCGGCACGCGAGCTGTGCGACACCCTGGGCCTGCGGCCGGATCTGGCCGCCCTGCACGGCCAGACGGTCCAGCACCATCCAGACCAGGGCGCCAGCCTACAACTGGCCGATCCCTACGTGCTGGTCGAGGCCCTCGGCTGCCCGGTGGTGTGGGACCTGCGGCGGCGGGACCTGGCCCTGGGCGGCCAGGGCGCACCCCTGGTCCCCCTCACCGAACGTTGGCTGCACGGCGCCGGTCCCTGGCTGGCCCTCAACCTGGGCGGCATCGCCAACCTCAGCGCCTGGGATGGCCATTGCCTCCGGGCCTGGGACACGGGCCCCGCCATGTCGCTGCTGGATCTGGCCGCCCGACGCTGGCTGGGTCTGCCCTTCGATCCCGAGGGCGCCGCCGCCACGGGTGCGGTCGATGACAGCTGCCTCCAGCGATGGCTGGAACATCCCTACTTCCGTCAGGCACCCCCGAAATCCACGGGCCGGGAAACCTTCGGCGAAGCCTGGCTCGAGGCCGAGGCGCCGGCCCTCGAAGCCCGGCCCCTGCCGGACCGCCTGGCCACCCTGGCGGCCTTCAGTGCCGAGGCCGTGGCCCGGGAGGCGGCTCGCCTGGGGGTCCTGCCGCCCGGCACGCGCGGCCTGGTCAGCGGCGGCGGCACCCGTCACAAGCGCCTCCGCGAAGCGCTGGCCCGGCGACTGCCCCTCCCCCTGGAGGAGGATGTGACCTTCCCGCCCGGCGCCCGCGAGGCGGTGAGCTGGGCGCTCCTGGGCGCCGCCAGCGCCCTGGGCCTGGCGTGGAATCTGCCGGAGGTCACCGGCGCCCGGCGCCCGGTCGCGTTGGGGAGCTGGGTGTGGCCTTGAAGTGGGCCCGGTGGCTGGACCACGTCCCCCCCTGGCTCGCCTGGGGCGCGGCGGCCTCCAT
>JAJZQW010000083.1 GCA_021802985.1 Acidobacteriota bacterium
AGGAGCAGCGGGGTACTGCCCTTCAAGAGTTCACGATCCACGGGTGCCTCCGGTTTAGGCCATTTGACCCCTTAATTGTGCCTCGCAAGACGATAGGACGCAAGGGTGCGGCAGGCCGTTCGTCAGCGGACCTAGACTTGGCCACCCGCTCTGGGGAGCCGGCGGGCCACCACCCGAAAGACCGGCCGGAGCAGGAGGGCCAGCAACACCGCCGCCAGGGGGGCCACGAGCATCCAGGCCACACAGGCATGCCACAGGCTTGTCCAGAACAACCCCAGGGTGTGCCCGAAGTCCGTCTTCAAACCGGTGAGGAGGGCACGCAGGGCCAGGGGCGCGGGCGGAACGCCGAAGATCCGCTCACCCAGGCGGATGAACGGGACCAGGAGCAGCAACTGAAGGGGGTAGGCCAGGTAGTTTGCCAGTTGCACCGTGGGCTGGTTCAGGCGCAGGGCATAGGCCGCCCCGACGCAGAGCAGGGTCGTGGTCCCCAGCAGGGGGAAGACGCCCAGGGCCAACCCCACCGCCATCGCCGCGGCCACCGCACCCGGGCTCATGCCCTGCTTCAGGACCCGTCTGAACGGTTCCCGCAGACGCCGTATCCGGCCGCTCGGCCCGGCGGGACGGATCATGGCCTTCCGGTCGCCGGAACCGGACAAGACTTGGGGAAGGCGGGAGGCAGGGATCGGCACATGGAACGCCCACCAGGGTACCCCAGCCCACACGCCCGCTCCCGCATACACTGCCACCTGACCCGGAATGCGGCCGCGGTGCGACCGCCGAGGTGAGGCGGGATGCCACGATGAGACTGGTCCAGGCTACGGAGGCGATGGCGGGCGAGCGGGACCGCGCCACCTGGGCCACCTGGGGCGGCCCGCTGGCCCTCCAGGCCTACCTGGCCCACGTCCTGCGGCTGCGGAATCACGCCTGGTCCCAGGCGGCCATGACCACCTGGATCCTTGGCTCCGACGAGGGTGCGCCCCTCGCCTCCTGCCAGGCCTATCGCATGGCCAGCCGTCACGCCGCGACGCCCGGGCACACCTACGGCCTCGGCAGCGTGTTCACCGAGCCCGCGCAGCGCGGCCGGGGCCTGGCCTCCCACCATACGGGAGATCCGGGCCAGGGCGTCGATGCGCTGGTGGCGGAAGGCGACCTCGCCGCGACCGTGGCGGAGTTTTCCTGGCCCGAAGGAACCTTCGCCATCCGCCCCTCGGGAGCTCAGCTCGATTGGCAACTGGAGCGGGAGCGCATCCTCCTGGACGTGCTGGGGCGCCCGGGCCCCCCAGTCCGCGGCGCCCGGGCCGGCCGGGCCTTCAAGGCCCTGACTGGGCACGGATCCAGGAAGCCACCCGGATCTGAACGCTTGGTCGGATTCCCCGGAGCGGTAGCATGGTGCCTTTGGCGATACCCGTTCGCGACCGCAGTTCGCGTCCGCGCCACCATCCAGGGAGAACCCCCGTCATGCAATGGACCCGTCCCCTCCTCCTTCCCTCGGCCTGGGCGTTCTGCGCCTGCGCCCTCGCCTCCGCGGGCACCCCGCCCGGAGCCCCCTTCATGAAGCCCAGTCCCCTGCCCTTCCACGCCCCGCCGTTCAGCCGGATCCAGGACACCGACTACCTGCCCGCCATCGAAGCCGGCATGAAGGCCCACCTGGTCGAGATCCAGAAGATCGCCAACAACCCGGCCGCGCCCACCTTCGAGAACACCCTCGTGGCCATGGAGCGTGCCGGGGCCCTGTTGACCCGGACCACCAAGGTCTTCTTCGCCCTCACCCAGGCCAACACCAATCCCACCCTGCAGAAGATCGAGGCCGAGGTGGCCCCGAAGCTGGCCGCCCACAACGATGAGATCTACCTGAATGCCAAGCTCTTCGCCCGCGTGAAGGCCGTCTACGACCAGCGCGCCCACCTCAAGCTCGGGCCCGAAGGCCAGGAACTGGTCGAGCGCTACCACCGGGACTTCGTCCACGCCGGCGCCCAGCTTGCCGCAGCGGATCAGACGAAGCTCCGCGCCTTCAACCAGGAGGAGTCGAAGCTCACCACCGAGTTCCAGAACCGCCTGCTGGCCGCCACCAAGGACGGGGCCCTGGTCGTCGCCGACCGGGCCAGCCTCAAGGGTCTGTCCGACGGTGAGATTGACGCCGCTGCCGCGGCCGCCAAGGGCCGCGGGCTGGAGGGCAAGTTCGTCCTGCCGCTCCAGAACACCACCCAGCAGCCCGCCCTGGCCTCGCTCCAGGACCGGTCGGTCCGCGAGCGCCTGTTCATGGCCTCCGTGGACCGGGCCGACCAGCCCAACGCCGATGACACCCGCGCCATCGTCCTGCGCCTCGGCCAGCTCCGCGCCGAGAAGGCCCGGCTCTTCGGCTTCAAGGACTACGCCTCCTACGCCCTGTCCACCCAGATGGCCAAGACCCCCGCGGCCGCCGAGCAGCTGATGACCTCCCTGGTGCCCGCCGCCACCGCCAAGGCCCGCGCCGAGGCCGCCAAGATGCAGGCCCTCATCGACAGCCAGAAGGGCGGCTTCCAGCTGGCCGCCTGGGACTGGCAGTACTACGCCGAGCAGGTGCGCAAGGCCGAGTTCGACCTGGACGAAGCCCAGATCAAGCCCTACTTCGAACTGAACCGGGTGCTGCGCGATGGCGTCTTCTACGCCGCCAACCAGCTCTACGGCCTGACCTTCAAGGAACGGCACGACCTCCCGGTCTACAACCCCGACGTGCGGGTGTTCGAGGTCTTCGACGCCGACAAGAAGCCCCTGGCCCTCTTCTACGCGGACTACTTCAAGCGCGACAACAAGTCCGGCGGCGCCTGGATGGACAGCTTCGTGGACCAGTCCGGCCTGATGGGCACCAGGCCCGTGGTGTTCAACGTCTGCAACTTCACCAAGCCCGCGGCTGGCCAGCCCGCGCTGATCAGCTTCGATGACGTGACCACCATGTTCCACGAGTTCGGCCATGCCCTGCACGGCATGTTCTCGAACGTGAAATACCCCCTCCTCGCCGGCACCAACGTGCCCCGCGACTTCGTGGAGTTCCCCTCCCAGTTCAACGAGAACTGGGCCCTCCAGCCCCAGGTGTTCGCCCACTACGCGAAGCACTACAAGACCGGCGCGGCCATGCCCCAGGCCCTGGTGGACAAGATCAAGAAGGCCCGGACCTTCAACCAGGGCTACGCCCTGACCGAGTATCTGGCCTCGGCCCTGCTCGACATGGCCTGGCATACCCAGACCGCCGACGCGCCCGCCAAGGACGTGCCGTCCTTCGAGACCGCGGCCCTCGACCACTTCGGGGTCAACCTGCCCCAGGTGCCACCCCGCTACCACACCACCTACTTCGCCCACATCTGGTCCGGCGGCTACTCGGCCGGCTACTACGCCTACCTCTGGAGCGAAGTGCTGGATCACGATGCCTACGCCTGGTTCAAGGCTCACGGCGACCTCACCCGCGCCAACGGCGACCGCTTCCGCAAGATGATCCTGTCCAAGGGCAGCACCGAGGACATGGCCAAGATGTACCGGGACTTCCGCGGCCAGGATCCCAGCGTCGAGCCCCTCGTCGAGGCCCGCGGGATGAAAGCCACAACCACCAGATAGCCTTGAGCGCCGATCTGGCGTCCATATGGAACAAGGGGGGCCAATTGGCCCCCCTCGTCCTGTTGGTGTACCCGACTGGGGTCGAACCAGCGACCTTTGGCTTCGGAGGCCAACGCTCTATCCAACTGAGCTACGGGTACTAGTACTGCAAACAGTAACATTAGAAGATTTGTGGTGGTAAAAATAAATTCAAAACATTCGAAAATTGATTTTTAAACCCTGGCACATCCATCTCATCCATCATTCTAGCGCGAGAGTGGCAGCTAAATCTAGAACCTCCAAGCCAATCCCCTTTCATGCACAGGCTGGTGCCCAGTACCATTCCACGCATGGCCCATGGAAGGGGTTCGCGCACAATACGGAACCATGGGGCTCTCTGGTAGGCACAAGCCACAAGACGGATCGTGCATGTGTTGCATACGGCCTGGATTTTTGCAGGTGATGTCATCCAGCGGAGCCATCGTGGTGATCGATGTCCGTCCTCGGCAGGAGTACGATGCGGCCCATCTGCCGTTCGCACGTTCCATGGGCCTCCTCCAGGAAGCCATCCGGACCCTGGAGGCGGGGGGCGGGATCTCCGTGATTCATTGGAGGAGCGACATTCCAACGCCTCGTGGCCCTTCCCTGGCTATCCGGCCCACGCTGGAGCAGTGTTCCGCCTGGCTGACGCAGGCCGGTTTTCATAACGTCCATCCGGTGGGGCTGGATACCTTAATTCGGCAAGTCCGGATCTGAGGGGGGCATGGATGAGCAATCATCAAGGTCTCCCCGACGACTCAATGGTCGTGCCGGTGATGGCTATCCGGGTAGTGAGGGTGTGTGTGGACCAAGGGTTCGTGGCGGTGCGGATGCGTGTGCGCTCCCGGCACGGGTTCGGGGTGCTCGTGGTGGTGATGTTCGTCGTGGACGTGCTCGTGCTCGTGTTCCATGGGCTCATGGGTATGCTCGTGGCCGTGCCGCTCTGTCAGATGCAGCCACACGCCCCAGCCCATGAAAGCTGCGGCCAGGATCAGCGGGACCGTCATCGGTTCCCCTAACAGGGGAACCGAGAGTGCCGCCCCCACGAACGGGGCCGTCGAGAAGTAGGCACCAGTGCGTGCTGTGCCGAGGTGCCGTAGCCCCACCACGAAGAGGGCCAGGCTCACGCCGTAGCCGAGAAAGCCAACCATGGCCGCAGCCAGCAGGAGGTGGACGGGCGGAAGGGTGGCCCCAATGGTCCAGGCAATGACGATGTTCACGGCGCCCGCCACCAGCCCTTTACTCATAGCGATGAAGGTCGCGTCTGTGAGGGACACCTTACGGGTCAGGTTGTTGTCGATGGCCCATGCTAGACAGGCCCCCAGGATGGCCAGAACGGGAAGGAACGAACCGAAATGAGCCTGCTTCGAGCCGGAGAGAACGACCGTGCCCGCAGTGATCAGAAGCATCCCAAGGGCGATGCGGCGGTCGAAGTGCTCCCGAAACACGAACCAGGCCAGCAGGGTCGTCAGCACACCCTCTGCATTCAGCAGCAGCGATACCCCGGTGCCTGTCATCTGGGATAGTCCCCACATCAAGAGCACCGGGCCGACCACGCCGCCCGCGAAAATGGCCGCGAGTAGCCATCCGAGATCCGCAGAAGAGAGGTGGACAGGGCTTGCGCGACGAAGTCCTCTGAACAAAGCCAGTCCCAAGCCTGAACCGAGGTAGAGGATCCCCGCCAAGAGCCAGGGGCTGATCGGACCAAGCAGGAGTTTGGCTGCCGGAGTGCTGGCTCCGAACAACAGGGCCGCGCCCATCGCTGCCATCACGCCCCGATCCCGCCACGCATTCATGCCTCAAGCCCTCCTCATCCTCTGCTGCAACCTTCCACCTAGCCTCGAAGTAATCGCAAGCCCCCTCCGAAACGATCATTTTGGCGTTCAAGAGATCGAAGACCAGATTGACTTCGCCTCCGACCAACGGCCCCAACTCCCGCTTGAGCACGGCAATTCCCTCGGCGCAGTCCATGCCGTCAATCTTGAAGGCGCGCTTGAATTGGATGGCTGTCATGGGGTCTCCTCCAGCTTTGGCTTCCCCACCCAGGCATAGAAGCTCGGCAAGGCGAGGAGCGTAAAGAGGGTGCTGGTGATGAGCCCGCCCACCATGACGATGGCGAGGGGCCGCTCCAGTTCGCTGCCGCCGATGCCAAAGAGCATGGGCATTAGGCCGAGGATGGCGGCACCTGCGGTCATGAGCTTGGGACGCACGCGACCGATGGACGCTTCCCGGATGGCCTCGGTAAAAGGCATGCCCTCGGCCATCAGGTTCTTGGCCTGGATGATGAGCACCAGGCTGTTTTGCACGGCCACGCCGAAGAGTCCGATCACGCCCACGATCGAGCTGATGTTCCAGGTCTCACCTGTCAACCACAAGGCGATCAATCCGCCTGCGAAGGCGTTGGGCAGCGTGGCGACGACTGCCAACACCTCCCGCCAGCGTCCCAAGGCCAGGTAGAGAAGCCCCACCACCAGGGTCAAGGCGATGGCGATGGCGATGCTCATCCGCCGCTGGGTTTCACGGGCCTCCTCAATCTGCCCGCCGATCATGACGATGGTGCCCTTGGGCAACTCCGTCGCCGCCATGGCCTTTTCGACCCGCGTGGCAGTGCCCCCCAGATCACCCTTGGTACGAAGGTTCACGGCCAGGCGGCGCTGAGCCGCTTCCCGCCGGATGAGGCTGGGCGTGGCGGTTTCATCAAATCGCGTCACCTGGCCCAACTCCACGATGCGGCCATCCTCCAGGACGATGGGCAGCCGCTTGAGCTTTTCAGGGCTCACCCGGCCATCGTCGGGGAAACGCAAAATCCGTTCGATGCGCTGAGGGCCATCGAAGCGGGTTTCGGTTTCCAGGCCTTGGAGGCTGGCCTTCAGGGTTTGGGCCACCAGGGCCCGCGGCACACCGAGCCGCCGCAGGGCATCCTCGTCCGGAACGATGCGCCACTTGGGCAAGGGGCCACCACCGTCGGGACTCACGGAGGCCACGCCTTCGACCTTGCTGAGGATCTCCTCGATTTCCGGGAGCTTCGCCTCGAGGGCTTCGAGGTCCGG
>JAJZQW010000021.1 GCA_021802985.1 Acidobacteriota bacterium
AAAGAGCCCCACCCCCAGGCAGGAGGAGACGCCGAGGCCCGATCCCTGAGGCACCGGGCTGTGGATGGAAATGGCGGCCGGGGGATGGGGCGCCGCATTCAGCACGCGCCACACCCAGGCGAGTCCGGGCGGGGCCTCCGCCGGCCAGGTGTCGAACCGCAGGTCCAGGCCGAGATCGCGGCTGGACAGCCGGTGTCCGGTTCCGGCGCGCTGGATATCCAGCTCGATCCAGAGGTCCACCGCTGCGTTGACCGTGACGCATCCATCCAGCAAGGCGTAGATCGGCCAGAGATCAAGGGTTCCCCCCGCGAAATCGATGCGGACGGGGACGCGCCAATGTTCCACGGCAGCCATCAGAGCCCCAGGTCGCTCAGCTCCTGTTGGGCCGTGTGCGCCTCGGGGGAATCCGGGAACCCGTCCACCAGCTCCCGGAAGGCCTTCACCGCGGCGGGCTTGAAGCCCTGCTTCAGCAGACACTGGCCGCGCTTGAGTTTGGCGGCCAGGAATTGCGGGGAGGCCGCATGGTCCTTGATGATCCGTTCAAAAGCGGCCTGGGCCTGATCGTACATGTGCTGGTTGTAGAAGCAGAGCCCCAGGAAGAAGAGCGCGTCGGGCCGCTTGGCGCTCTGGGGGTAGTTCTTCAGGAAGAGCTTGAGCCCCTCGGCCGCCAGGGAGTAGTTGCCCCGGTTGTAGTCCAGCACCGCAGCGTTGAAGGCGCGCTCATCCTCGGGGGAGGGCACGGTCACGGGGGGCTCACCGGGAATCTCGACCACGATGGGCCGTGTAGCCCCCCTGCGCATATCGCCCATGCGGTTGTTCAGGACGCGGGTGGTGTCCTGCAACTGCCGCAACGTCTCCTGCAGATCGGCCTGGAAACGGCGGTCCTGGCCGCGGCTCTCCTCGGCCGCCTTCTGTTCCGTGGACGCCGCCTTGTTGCCATCCTCCACCTGCTGCCGGAGCTTGAAGACTTCCAGCTTGAGATCACCGACCTCCTGCTCCACGCGGTGGAGCTGGTCCTCGGACGTGCAGCCGACGGACAGGGCGGCCACGAGGGCCAGGACCGGGATGGACAGCCTGCGAAGGATCGGCATGGGCGCACTCCTGGTTGGTTGCCCCTCCATGCTAGACGAAAAACGGGGGCCGAAGCCCCCGCTTTATCCGGATGAATGCGAGCGCTACTTGAGGTGGAACTCGTCGCGGCGGTTCTGGCTCCAGCAGGATTCCTTGGCCTCGGTGCAGAGGGGCTTTTCCTTGCCGAAGCTGATGGTGCTGAAGCGGGCTTCGTCCACTCCCAGGGTCTTCAGGTAGGCCAGCGCGGCGGAGGCGCGGCGGTTGCCGAGCGCCAGGTTGTACTCGTTGGTGCCCCGCTCGTCGCAGTTGCCCTGGATCTCGATCTGGGCGGAGGGATAGGCCTTCATGAAGTCCGCGATGCCCTGCAGGATGGCTCGGTCGGACTCCTTGATATCGGACTTGTCGTAGTCGAAGTGGATGTTCACGAGCGCCTTGTCGGCGGCGGCCTTGAAGGCGGCGGCCTGGGCCTCGGCGGCGGCCTTGCGCGCGGCCTCCTCGGCAGCGGCCTTGCGGGCGGCTTCCTCGGCGGCGGCCTTGCGCGCGGCTTCCTCGGCAGCGGCCTTGCGGGCGGCTTCCTGGTCGGCGGCATTCTTGGCGGCGTCAAGCTCGGCCTGGGTCGGACCCGTGGGGGCGGGGGCCGGCTTCTTGCAGGCAACCGTGCCCATGACAAGGGCGAGGGTGGCAATGGTTATAAGGCGGGAAGGGTGCATGGTGTTTCCTCCGGTGTTAGAGAGTAGCAACTTGAAAACTGATGGAGAAAAAATTCAGTGAAAATTTTGATCACCGGGCCCGTGTCCACACGGGGCTCTGGCAATTCGAAAGACCCGAAAGCCGCACCACCTGCCGACCTGAGAGGTCGGTGGTGAAGAGCTGCATGGACCCGAAGCGGTTGCTTGTAAACACGAGCTGGCGCTCATCAGGAGACCAGGCAGGGGATTCGGAAGTGTTGACACCAGTTGTGATCTGATAGGACTTCCCTTCGCCTAACTTGTAGATGAAAAGATCAAATTTGCCCTCAAATCGCGAGACATAAGCGACCATGGCTCCATTCGGACTCCATGCCGGACTCGCGTTGTAGGTTCCCTCGTTCGTCAGGCGGCGGAGGTTGGATCCATCGCTCTGCATGAGGTAGACCTGAGGGCCGCCTTCGCGGTCCGAGGTGAAGGCCAGCTGGGTGCCATCGGGATTCCAGCTGGGTTCGGTGTTGATGCCCGACCCGTCCGTGAGCCGCCGGGCGTGGCCCGTCGCCAGGTCCAGGACCATGATGTCCGTGTTCCCCCGGCGGTCGCCCTGCACGAAGGCGATGCGCTTGCCATCCGGTGACCAGGCGGGACTGGATACCATGCCGCCGCCAGGGGCCGCGTAGAGCTTCACCTGGGCGCCCCCTTTGACACGCTGCCCCCAGATCTCAGGAGCGCCCCCCTTGTAGGTCACAAAGGCCAGGCGGCCATCCGAGGCCACACTGGGCGAGAGCGTGAGGCTGGCGTTCCGAGTGAGCTGGAGCAGGCTGGCGCCATCCCGGTCCACCTGGAAGATCTCCTTTACGCCGGGGTGGAGCTGCCGAACGAAGACGATGCGGCTGGAGGCCACGCCGCGCACGCCGGTCAGCTGAAACACGAGATCGTCCGCCAGGGCGTGGGCCAGGCGACGCATCGGGACGAGGCGGTCAGCCTTGTAGGGTTTGGTGAACACCGCCTTCTCGGCGCCGGTGTCGATGGCGGTGGCCTCGAGCTGGAGCTCGCCGGTGGCGGCCCGGGTGAGCTTGGTGACCAGCAGCCACTGGGCGCCGGCCTCCTTCCACGCCTTGTAGCTGGAGGGATCGGTAGCCGTCGGCAGCTTGTCCTTCAGCAGACCGAACACGCCGGTCTCATCCAGGTCGGTCTGGAGCACGCCGGTGAATTCCTGGGTTGCCGTGGCCTCGTCCACGCCAGCGAGCTTGGGCGGCGCTACGGCCATGACCAGCTTGGACCCGCTGGTGGCGCTCAACACCACTTCCGTCTGCTGGGCCGAGAGGCTCAGGGCAGTCGCGGCGATGGCGCAGAAGAGGATCCGTACAAGGGCTCGCGTCATGGTGTCTCCGGGCCGGGCACTTCGTTCAGACTATCAGATCGAATCGGCCCCCCAGGTCGAATGGCGCCGCACTGCAACTCTCTGATGCGGCGAAGGAGTGGCAGGTTCGCTTCGGGCAGGGGCAGACGGATCGCCTCCTCCGGCGTGAACCAGCCCCAGGCCAGGCCGGTGCGGGGGTCGCCCCTGAGCTCCACAAGGTAGGGGTGAAGGCGAATCCGGCGGTCTGGATAGGCGTGCTCGATGAGGGCCAGGGGCTGGACTGCGGCGGCCGCCAGACCGACCTCCTCGCGAAGTTCGCGCCGCAGTGCCTGCTCAAGGGACTCCCCGGGCTCCACCTTGCCGCCTGGAAATTCCCACCTGCCGGGAAGCACCGCCCCGGCGGGATCCCGGCGCTGGAGGAAGACCCGGCCCCCGCGGCAGACCAAAGCGATGGCCACTTCCACGGTCTTCACGCCAGTCCATCGGCCGCGGCCAGCTGGGCCAGCCGCTCCGCGTAACGGCGGCGGAGCGTCTCCACCCACACGAGTTTGAGGCGGCCATAGGCCGGGCGGAGCCCGAAGGCCACCCAGGCCTGCAACTCGCCCACGGTGGCGCAGTGTTCCAGGCTGCCGCGCAGCTCGTCCCGCAGGGCCTCATCCACCTGCTGCAGGGCCGCCACGGGCGCGTAGCTGATGCGGTGGACGGGTGACACCCCCAGTTCGCGGAGGCGGGCCCGGTGGAGGGCCGTGCCGTAACCCTTGTGCTGGGCGAATCCATAGCCCGGGTGCTGCGCCTCCAGCTCTGCCATCAGGGCATCCCGGTGGACCTTGGCCAGGATGCTGGCCGCACCGATGGCGCAACTGACCGCGTCACCCTCCACCACCAGCCGTTCTGGCAGGCCCGTGCGGGGAGCGCGATTCCCGTCCACCAGGAGCAGGCGCGGCCGCAGCACCAGGCTGGAGGTGGCCTGGCGCATGGCCATGAGGGTGGCCTCCAGGATGTTCTCCCGGTCGATGGCCAGCGCGTCCACCTCGGCGATGGCCCAGCCGGCCAGCACCGACTTCAGCTCCCGCGCAAGAACCCCCCGCTTCTCCGGAGACAGTTGCTTGCTGTCCCGCACGGCGCGGAGCACGTGGCTCCATTTGTGGACCGACGCCGGATCCAGCACCGCGCAGGCGGCCACCACCGGGCCCGCCCAGGCCCCCCGCCCCGCCTCGTCCACACCGCCCCACGCGATGCCCGGCGGCACATTCCCAAGATCCCAGTCCAGCGGATTCACCATGCTGAAGACGTTATCAGCACCGGAGCGAGAATTTGGCGATGAGCCACGTATCCAGGGCCCCGCGAAAATGGCTCCCGCCCCCATGGTAGATGGCCTGGATGGGGATATGGGCCCAGGCCAGTTTCCAGTCGGCGGCCTTCATCGCGATCTCCATCTCGATGGCGAAACCTGTGGCCCGGAGGTCCAATCGCTCCAGCACCTTCTTGCGGATCATGCGGAAGCCGCTCTGGCTGTCCTCCCACTGGACGCCGGCGATGCGGCCCAGCGTCCAGGTGCCCAGGGCGTTGGTGCGCCACCGCCGGGGCGGGATCCGGGCGCGGTCCTGGAGCCGCGAACCGATGAGGAAGTCCGTGCGGGGGTGGGCCGCGAGGTGATCCAGGAACCCCTGCAGATCGGCAGGATCATGCTGGCCGTCGCCGTCCAGGAACAGGTAGTAGTCGAAGCTGTCCGGCTTCAGGTGGGCGATGCCCGCGCGCAGGACCTGCCCCTTCCCACCGCCCTGACCGGGTTCCAGGCGGAGCACCTCGGCGCCTTCCGCGGCCGCGACCAGGCCGGTGCCGTCCGTGGAACCATCGTCCAGGACCAGGATGCGGTAGAGCCCGAAGGCCTTCAGCCCGCGCACCACGGCACCGATGTGCTCGGCCTCGTCATGGGCGGCGATGAGGGCCGCGATCCGTGGGGGCTTCGAGTCCCCTCCCGCCCCGCTCACGCGACCGTCTTCCCGCGGGTCGCCGCGCGGGGGAAGGGCTGGCCGTAGGCGGCGGCGAAGGCGGCGCGCTGGGAGGCCGTGGCCCTCGTCTCGGGCACAAGCCGGTGGGTCCGTTCGGGGCTCTCCACCACGGGCACCTCGCGTTCGAAGACCCGGCCCCGTTCCGAGGCCAGCACCTGCACTCGCCCGCCGGGGCCGGGCTCCGCCATGGCGCGCTGGGCCTCGGCCGGGGTGGTGGTCCGCCAGCCGTCCACGGCGAGGATCTCCATGCCGAAGCTCAGGCCGGCGGCGGAGGCCGGGCTTCCCGGGATCACATTCAGCACGGTCGGTGCGGGTCCGGGGCCCAGGACCAGGCCGGTCCAGGCCTTCGCCCGGCGCAGGGCCACGGGATCCTTCTGGTCTTCCGGCGCCAGGGCCTCCCAGGGGGCCCTGGGCACCATCCTCAGCCCGAAGGCGCGGATGAGGGCAGCGCCATCCAATTCGGCCCGTCCGGAGATGTAGGCATTCCAGAACAGCACCGGATTGCGGCCGGAGAGTTCCTGGTAGGCCCGGCGCACGTCCGCATCGGTGAGACCGCCCTCTCCGTGGCGCTTCCAGAGCAGGGTGAAGAGGTCCGGCAGGCCTGCCTTCCCGCGGCTGCCTTCCCGGATGGCCGCGTCCATGAGCCAGGCCACCATTTCACCCTTGTCGTAGTAGCTGATGGAACTGTTCGGGCTGAACTCGTGCTGCTTGTAGAAGCGGATCCAGGCGTCCCAGCTGGATTCCTCCAGGCTCTGCTCCAGGCGCCCTGGACGCTGCACCTGCTCACTCCAGCACCTGGCCAGCTCCTTGGCGGTATGGCTCCAGGGGACCACCCCGGCCCGGAGGACGATCACGTGTTCCAGGTAGGACGTCAGGCCTTCGTGGAACCAGAGCATCCGCGTGGGATTCTCGCGGCTGTAGTCGAAGGGGCCCAGCGCCGGATCGTGCAGCCGCTTCACGTTCCAGGCGTGGAAGAACTCGTGGGCGATGAGCTGGAACAGCGCGTAATAGCCCTCCAGCCGGTCGAAGGAAAGGCTGTCGGCGATGAGGCTGGTGCAGTCGCGGTGTTCCAGGCCGCCCCGGACCTTCGGGGCGAAGGTGAGAAGGAACACGTACCGCTTGAACGGGAAGCCTCCGAAGATGGCGCCCGCCGCCTCCACGATGTTCCGGGTGGCCTCGGCCATGCGGGCCTCGTCGCCATTGTGGGCGCCGGTGAAGGCCAGCTCGAAGGTGGTGCCGCCGGTCCTGAAGCTCCGCGTCCGGAAGGTGCCCAGCTCGAAGGGGGAGTCCACCAGGGTATCGAAATCCTTGGCCAGGAATCCGGTCTTCCCCTTGGGCAGGGCCGTGGCGATCTGCCAGGCCTTCGGAAAGCCCTGGAACCGAACGTCGAAGGGCCGATCCAGCTGGCCTTCGAGGTACAAGAAGGTGGCGGCGGGGATGATCTGGGCGTGGCTTGCGTCCACGTGGTTGGTGCGGACCGTGAGTTCGTTCCCGTAGACGCGGTAGCGAAGCACCACGGCGCGCTTCGAGGGCGGAATCTGCCAGCGCTGCTTGTCCAGCTTCAGGAGGGGCCGCTCGCGGCCGTCGGCCTCGAGGATCCTCACCCGATCGACGAAGCGGGCATAGTCGCGCACCAGGTACGAGCCCGGCGTCCAGGCCGGCAGGGCCACCACGGCTCCGGCGGAGATGGATTCGGGAGGCAGCACCAGTTCCACTTCGATCAGGTGCTGGGCGAGATCCAGGGGCCGGAGGGTGGCCCGGACCGGCGTCATCTGCTTGGCCATCATCCCCACTCCGCCTCAGCCCTGGATGCCGTGCAGCCAGCGCCGCACGGCCCACTGGAGCTCGGCCTCGGTGATCTCGTATTCGGGGTGCCGAAGCTTCTCCTCCACGAGGGCGCCGAACAGGGAGGTGAAGACCAGCACCTCCTTCCGCGCCTGTTCCAGCCCGATGCCGAAGACATGGTTGACGAAGAGGCCCAGGGGGCTGAGTCCCTTCTCCACCAGAGGCATCAGGTCGCGGAAGCCGGAATCGGGCGAGGGCACGGCGATGGACCGGAGGATGAAGCCGGTGAATTCCTGGCTTTCCATCAGGAGGTCGAGGTAGGCGCGGGAGAGGTCCAGGCAGGCCTGTTCGACCGCCGGTTTTCCCTTGATGGGCGTCTTGAGGAAGGGCTCCACCATGGCCTGGATGCGGGCGGAAGTGCTGGTCAGGGACACCAGGCAAAGCTGCCGGAACAATCCCTCCTTGCTGCCGAAGTGATAGTAGAGCGTGGGCTTGGAAACCCCCGCATCCTCGGCCACCTCCCGCACCTGCACGCCGTCATAGCCCTTGGCGGCGAAGTGGGACAGGGCGGCCAGCAGCAGGCGGGCCTTCAGGTCCCCGTTCTGGCTCAGACATTCCAGGGCCTGGTGGAAGCTGCCGCCCTTGCAGGTGCCCAACACGTCGGGTCCGAAGACCGGAGACATCTCTTTGAGACCGTGGTCGGGAAGGGAAGACATGCGCTGCCTCGAAAGAATGCTTCAGCATGCCACGAACTGACCTACCCGGAGCCAAGGTCCCCCCGAACGGGTCCTAATGCACCGTGGACCGCCAGGGCAGGCCCTGGACCACCTCTGCCTCCCGGTCCAACCACCAGTCCAGCCGCGTCCGGGCCTCGGCGCCGAAGCGTTCCTCCGCCAGGCCCCGATAACTCAAGGCATGGCCGGCCTCGCAGCGCTCCAGTTCCAGCAGGAAGGCCAGCCAGGGGGCGGACCCCAGAACCGGATGCCCCGTTGCGGCCCGCTCCAGCAGCCAGAGCCGCTCGCAACTCCGGGCCTCGATCAGGGCCGCGATGAGCAGCCGGTCCAGCAGGCCCTTCGCCGCCAGACGGTGCAGGGACTGGGCGTAGACGTTGCCCCGGTCCGGCCGGAGCGTCCACCCGAAGCCCTGGAGGGCGTCCAACACCCGCCGGAAATGGTCCATCTCCTCCTCTGCCAGTCGGACCAGCAGCCCAGAGGCCCGCGAGGCATTTCCGAAGGACCGGGCCAGCGTGAGGGCGGAGAGGGCCGCCTTCTTCTCGCAATGGGCATGATCCGACAGCAGGGCCTCGGGATCGGCCAGGGCGGCCTCCGCCCAGGCGGAGGGCGTCTCCGACCGCAGGGGCAGGGGCGGCTGGAAAGTGGACGGCACCGTCGGAAGCTCAATCAAGCGCACCCCCCAGCTTCAGGAAGATCTCCCGCCAGGGCTCCGGCAGGACCGCCGCGTCCCGCTCGATGGTGGCCGCATCCTGGCGGCTGAAGGGGCCGGTCCGTCCCGCCGGCCCGTGGCGTTCCACGTTGTGCAGGGTGGCTTCCGCCAGGGGCAGCAGGCCCCGACCGGGGAGGGCCACGCCCTGGGCGCGGAGGAGGGCCTCGGCCCCCAGCCAGAGGGTGGCCGCATGGCCCGAGGTGAGCACGGCAGCGGCATGGTAGAGGGGTTTCAACTCCGCCGGCAGGTCGAAGGCGGCGAAACCCAGATCCCCGAAGGCCCGCCGGAGGGCATCCGGCACCGCGCCGGTGACCGCCAGGGGGGTGCCGTTCCAGTCGCGGGGTTCCCCATCGAAGCTGGTCAACGGGTGGGCGCAGGGAACGCCGGCGAGATGCAGGCTGCCCGCCAGGTGGACACAGCGGCCCGGGAAGGCCTCCGCCAGTTCCGCCACGGCCCGATCCGGCACCGCCAGCACCACCAGCCCCTCCGGTCGCCCCGTATGGGGGAGCAGCGCCACCCGCGGTCCCCAGGCCGTCGCCAGGGCCCGCCCCGCACGGCCCCGGCCCAGGATGGAGAATTCGGAGGACATGAGGACAGTGTGACGCAAAACGATCCTGAGTCTTCAGTACTCAGTCTCCAGGCGCTGGACTCCCTACACTGTCCCCGTGTTCCATCCCACCCCCATCTCCTGGGCCCTGCCGCCGGAACTGCCCTGGCCGCGGTTCCTGCGGCTGTTGCGCCATCCGGATCCGCCCCGGGAGTGGCTGGCGGCGGCCGCGGACCTGCCGGAGCTGAAGAAGCGGCCCCTGCTGCTGCGCTGGATCGCCCAGCATCCCAAGGCCCCGGCCCACCTGCGTTCCACGCTCATGGCACGCCTGCCCTGGCGGGCCCTGGCGGCCATCGCGTCCGACGCCGCGGCCCATCCCCAGGCCCGCCAGCAGGCCACGGAGAAGCTCCAACAGCTGTGGACGGCCATGACCCAGGGCGAGCGTCGCAGCCTGGCCCTCCACGCTCCCCGGCCGCTCTGGGGGCTGGTGTGGCGCACCCCCACTTCCGGGGTGCTGGCCGCCTTCCTCCAGCACCCGAAGCTGGGCCTGGAGCAGCTCGTGGCGCTCATCCAACCGCCCCTCCGCCCCGTGCAGGCCGACGCCCTCGCCGCCTCCCGCTGGCGCGACCTGAGCCCCGTGGCCGAGCAGGTGCTCCGGGCCCTGGATCGCAGCCTCGCCCTGCCCGATTCCGGCCTCGCCCTGGGCCATGCGGTCCCCTGGATCAAGGCCATGGACGACGAGACCCGCATCCTCGCCGCCAGCCGCACCCTGACGCCCGCCCTGCGGCGGATGGTGCATCCGCGCCGCGGTCCCGAGGATTGAGCCCGGGTTCCAGCAATCACTCGTAGATCTTCTCGTCCGGCGCCTCGGCGTTCTCGGCATCGGCTTCGAGGTCGCGGCCAGTTGGGGGCCTCTTCAGGAACTCGCGATAGAACTCGTGCTGGATGACGAGGTCCATGATCTCGTTGGTGCCGGTCCAGATGAGGATGAGCCGGATGTCGCGGAGGAGGCGCTCCACAGGATAGACATTGGTATAGCCGATGCCACCCATCACCTGCATGGCGTGGTTCACCACGGTCCAGGCCGTTTCCGTGGCGAACTTCTTGGACTCGGACACCATGCGCCGCACCCGGCCGGGCGCGATCCCACGCTGGTCGATGGCCCGGCCGGTCTCGCGGCAGAGGGCGCGGGCGGCCTCCAACTGCGTGAGGGAATCGGCGATCTTGAACGAGACTCCCTCGAAGCGCCGGATCTCCTGACCGAAGGCCTTGCGCTTCGCCGCATAGCGGGCGGCGATCTCGAGGCCGGCCCGGGCCATGCCCAGGGCCCCGCCGGCGCTGGTCATCCGCTCGGGGATCATCATCTGATCGAAGACGGCGGCCCCCTGACCGATCCCCGCCTCCCCGCCGAGAACGTTGGCCATGGACAGCCGGCAGTTCCGGAACCGGATGCGGCCGGTCCCGCCGCCCCGGGTGCCCATCAATCCATAGACGTGCTCCACGGTCACACCCTCGCCCCGCTCGACCAGGAAGGCCGTGATGGCCTGCCGCGGATCACCGCCCTCCGAAGTACGGGCGTACACCAGGAAGAAGTCCGCCCCTTCGGCCCCCACCACGAATCGCTTCTGGCCATCGAGGGTGAAACCGTCTCCGTCGCGAACCGCCCGTGTGGCGGCCCCGAAGAAGTCGGAGCCGCCCCGGGGCTCGGTCAGGGCCTCCGCCGGGGTCAGCCGCCCCGCGATCATGGGGACGAGGTAGCGGTGCCGCTGCTCCTCGGTGCCGAAATGGACGAGGGCCTCGCCCACGATGGACACCAGGGAATAGAGACAGGCCAGGGCCGTGCCCAGCACCCCGACTTCCTCCAGCGCGGCCAGCTCGGCGGTCCAGGGCAGATCTCGCCCGCCATAGGCGCCGGGGAAACGCAGGCCCAGAAGCCCCCGCCGCCCCGCCTCCGCGAGAAAATTCTTCGGATAACGCACCCGGTCCGCATCCATGTCCAGCAGGAGTTCCCGGGGCACCGATTTGACGAAGTCCCGGGCCTCCTCCCGGACCTGGCGGGCGTTCTCCTCGAGGAGTTCAGCGGGATAGGTCGTCATGGTTCACTCCATGTCTGGGGCGGGACCTGTCCAGGTGCCTAGCAGCGCTTCAGGACCTCGGCCACGCACCGCTCGATCCCCACCCAGACATCGCTCAGCCTCGCGTCGTCGAACATGTAGGCGGGGGTGGTGACAAGCTTGTGGGCCTCGTCGATGACGATGTCGCGGGCGCTGGGGGTGTTCCGGTGGTGCTGGCCGAGTTTCTCCACGGCGGCGGCGCAGCCCGCATCGTTGCCCAGGGTGAGCTGGGCGGAATCGCGGCCGGCCAGGGCGAGGGCCACCAGGGCCGGGGCGATGCAGATGGCGCCCACTGGCTTCTTCGCGTCGATGAAGGCACGCACGAAGGCGGCCACATCGGGCCGCACCTCGGCATCAGCTCCCTTGAAGGCGAAGCTGCAGTGGTTCTTGGCCACGCCGTAGCCACCGGGCATCACCAGCGCATCGTAGTCCGCGGCCTTCACCGTGGCCAGGTCCAGGCACTGGCCCACCCGCGCGATGCGGCTGGACTCCTCCAGGATGTTGCGAACGACGCCCGGCACGGGCTGGCCCGTGACGTGGTTGATGACATGGTGCTGGGGCGCGTTGGGTGCGATGCACTGGAAGGCGGCCCCGTGCTGGTCCAGGGCCAGGAGGGTAAGGACGGATTCGCGCACCTCCGCACCGTCCAGGTGGCCGCAACCGGCCAGCAGCACCGCAACCTTGGGGGACTTCGCCATGGGGGCCTCCGGGGATCAGGAGGCATTGTCCCACCAGGAGGGACGGGAGGTTACGTCTCGGAGAAGAAGAACTGCGCGTCCAGGTCCTCCGCCTCCATCACCCGCACGAGGGTGCCCAGGGCGCGCTGGATCTCGACAACGCGGCGGTCGCTCATGGCCTGGAGCCCGTGGACCAGCCGGCCCTGGGCCGGATGCGGCGCCTGCTTCAGGAGCGCCCGTCCCTTGAGGGTCAGCCCGATCCGGATCCGCCGGCCATCCGCTGGGTCCGGTTCGCGGAGGGCCAGCCCCTTGTCCTCCAGGCGATCCACCACCCCCACCATCGTGGAGGGATGAAGCTGGAGGGCCTGGGCCAGGGCGCCCAGGGCCAACGGCCCATCCCGCCCCAGCTCCCACAGGGCCCATAGCTGCGGCGCAGTGAGTCCGAACCGGGCGTTCACGTCCTTGGAGTAGAGCTCCAGGGCATGCACGACGCGCCGGAGGTCCCGGAAGATGCCCTCAATGTTCCCCGCTCTGTCCATCCTTCCATTTTAATATGAGCTCCAATCATTTGTGGTCAAATAAATGTGAAGACAGTTCTCTCGAGAGCCCCCATGCGCATCCCCTCCCGGCACAACAACCTCCGCCTCTTCGCCCACACCCGGCGGATCCTGCTCTCGATCCTGCCCCTGGGCGCGGCCGTGGGGCTCGTCATGAGCCTGACCATCCTCCTGCTGGATGCAGGCGTGGCCCGCCTGCTCCGCGGCCTCGGCAGCAGCCACCTGCGACTCGCCATGCCCTTCCTGGCCCTCACCCTCTGCACCCTCTGGCTCACCTGGACCCGCACGGGGGAGGTATCCCTCTTCGAAGACCTGGACCTGGCCAAGCACAGCCCCTTCGAGGCCTTTCCGTTCTGGGGCTCCCTGGCCAAGGTGGTGGGCTGCGCGTTCACGATCGGATTGGGCGGAAGCACCGGGCTGGAGGGCCCCGCCAAGTGGCTGGGGGCGGCCCTGGGCGTGCAGTTTCACCGAGGCCTGAGCACCCTCGCCCGCCGCTTCCGTTTCCTCCGGCGCCTCAAGGGCCAGCCCCTGCCGACGGTGATGGCGGGGGCCGCCGCGGCGGTCGCCGTGGTCTTCCGGGCCCCGCTCTCCGGGGCCCTTTTCGCCGCCGAGCATGACGGCGAACTCCGGTCCGAGGAGTTCTTCCCCGCGGTGGTCGCCGCCGCGGCGGGGTACGCCGTCTTCGTGGCCCTCGCCGGTTCCCGCCCCCTCCTGCCCATCGCCGGCCCCTACACCGTGAATCTCCGCGAGCTGCTGATCGCCCTTCCGCTGGGGCTCACCTGCGGGCTCGGGGCGAGCCTCTTCCTCTCGGTGAGGGACTGGATGAAGGCCGTCCTGGAGCCTCTTCCGCTGTGGGCCAGAGGCCTGGCCGGCGGCCTGGGGCTGGCCCTCCTGGCGGCACCCGGCCACTTCTTCTTCCACGACCTGGCCATCACCCAGCGTGGGGGCCTGGGATTGGTGGTGTCCCTCCTACGCGGTCCCACGGCCCCGGCCGAGGCCCTGCTCTTCATGATCCTGAAGATCCTCGCCACGGCCCTTACCCTGGCTGCCGGTGGCGTGGGCGGCATGTGGCTCTGCACCATCGCCATGGGCGCGGCCCTGGGATCGGCGTTCGGCGCCTGGTTTCTGCCGGCCTATCCGGGGCTCATGACCATGCTGGGCGCCGCGGCCTTCGCCGGCGCCAGCCAGCGCACCCTCTTGGTGCCCGTCGTCTTTCTCGCGGAAACCACCGGGCAGGCGGGGCTCGTGGTCCCGGGCATCCTCGCCTGCGCCCTGGCCGTCCTGGTGGTGCGGGTCCACCTTCCGCCGAGGCCTTCTCCGATCCGGCACTGAGCGTGGCTAACCTGGAACCCATGCGCCGATCCTCCCGCCTGCCGGACCACTTCGAATCCAATCCCCTGTCGCGCCTCCTCGCCGAGCTGCAGGCGGCCGGAGCGCCGGTGCTGGACCTCACGCGCTCCAACTCCACGGCCTGCGGCTTCAGCTATCCCGAAGCGGCCATCCGCGCGGCGCTGTCCGGCCCCTCGGTGCTGCGCTACGCGGCGGATCCTCGCGGTTCAAGCGAGGCCCGGGAGGCCGTGGCGACCCACCATGGCCACGGCCTGCGCGCCGAGGACCTGCTGCTCACGGCCTCCACCAGCGAAGGCTACGCCCTGCTGTTCAAGCTCCTGGGCGACCCGGGCGACGAAGTACTGGTGCCCAGCCCCAGCTATCCGCTCTTCGAATGGCTGGCGCGGCTGGAAGGGCTCCAGGCGCGGACGGTGCCCTCCTACTTCCACGAGCGCTGGCACCTGGACCTCGGGGCCCTGGAATCGGCGGTGGGGACGCGTACCCGCGCCATCGTCGTCGTGAACCCGAACAACCCCACTGGACATTTTCTGTCCAGATCGGAATGGGCCGGCCTCACGGAATTCTGCGCACGGCAGGACCTGGCCCTGCTGGTGGACGAGGTCTTTGCGGACTACGCGCTGGAACCCCCGGTGGACCGGTTGCCCACCGCCCTGGACGACCTCGACCCACCCTGCCCTGTCTTCCTGCTCTCGGGCCTGAGCAAGATTGCCGCGCTGCCCCAGGTGAAGCTGGGCTGGATCGCCGCCCGGGGGCCCGGGAGTGCCGCCAGCCTGGAAGCCCTGGCCTTCCTGGCGGACCAGTATCTCTCCGTCTCCGCCTCCGCCCAGGCGGCGGCGCCCGCCCTGCTGGCCCTGGCTCCGGCCATCCGTGGGCAGGTGCTGGCCCGGCTCCGCGCCAACCTTGCCACCCTGGACGCAGCCCTGGCGGACCGCCCCCACCTGTCGCGCCTGCCGGTGGAAGGTGGCTGGTCGGTCCTGCTGCGCCGCCCGGCGCTGGATGCGGACGACACCTGCGCCCTGCGGCTGCTGCGGGAAGCCGGGGTGCTCACCCATCCAGGTTCCTTTTTCGATCTGCCCGGGGATGGGCACCTGGTGCTGAGCCTGCTGACACCTGAATCCGACTTCAGGGAAGGCCTGGCCCAGGCCCTTCCGTCCCTGTAGGGGCGAGGGGGGCCGCCTTGGACAGGTCCCGCTGGGATCGTAGCTCCAACGTGACCGTCCCTTCGGCGGGCACATGCACGACCCAGAGCGGATCGTAGTCGTCCCAGGACCAGTGGGGCACGGCGCCCTTCATGCCCTGGATGACCTCGCTGTGGCCCTTCGTGTAGATGTTGGCCGTGTCGAGGAAGTTGCCACCGGCTCCGAGGTAGCGTTCTAGGATGGCCCCGCTTTCGACCTCATCGGCCCCCCAGTCCCACTCGGTGCCGAAGGTCATGGTGCCCAGGCAAAGCGGACTCACCCGCAGCCCCGAGCGCCCCAGGGTGCGATACGCATCCAGCCTCATGGAACCCTCCTGAAAACATCATTGTCACTCGTATATCTCCATTGGAATTAATAATTTTGCTTGACGATCCAGGACGGCGGGTCTGCCATGGAGGCCATCATTCCACCTCGGCATCCATAAACTCCCTCCGGAAGGCCAGACCCGTGGTTCCGTCTCATCGTGATCCGTCCCCCACGACTTCGACCCCTCCGTCCCCAAGGGATCTGGAGGCTCGGATCGACCAGCTGACCCGGGCCCTGGCCCGGCTGGAGGACCGGATCCATCGCCTGGAAGGCTATGGTGGAGCCCCCCTCACCACCGGCCTGATGCCTCCGGAAGCCATCCAACCCGCGGACCAGGCCCAGGAAGACGCGTCCAGCCTGGCGCCCATCCTAGGGATGGTCGGCCGGGTGTGTCTGATCCTCGGCGGCGCCTTCTTCATCCGCGCCCTCACCGATGCGGGGACGATTCCCCACGGGGCTGGTGTGGCCCTGGGGCTCGTCTACGCCTTCACCTGGGCCCTCGTGGCCTGGCGCACGGCAGCCCCGCTCCACGCCACTTTCTACGCCCTGTCCTCCATCCTGATCACCTACCCCCTGCTGTGGGAATCCACCACCACCTTCAGAACCCTCCAGCCCCCTGTGGCCGCGGCCCTCCTCTTGGTGGCGGCTGGCCTCCAGGTCGGGGTGGCCTGGACCCGCTCCCTGAAGGCCGTGGTCTGGATCGCCACCCTTGCGGCCCTCGGCACGGCCTTCGGCCTGATGGCCGCCACCCAAGCCATCGAATGCTTCTCGGCCCTCTTCCTTGCCTTCGGCGCAGGGTCCCTCTGGCTGACCTACGGCCGGAAGTGGCATGCGCTTCGGTGGCCCGCTGCCCTGGCGGCGGATCTCGCCGTCCTGGTGCTGACGGTCCTCGTCGCCTGGCCCGGGGGCCCGCCGGATGGCTATCGGGGCCTGTCGGTCAACCGCGCCATGGCCATGGCCCTGGCCCTGGTCGTGATCTACCTCGGCAGTTTCGCCACCCGGATGCTCCAGCGTCGCCGCACCCTGAACGCCTTCGAGGCGGTCCAGACGGGCCTGGTCCTGCTGGTGGGATTCGGGGGCGCCGTCCGGGTGGCCCTGGCCTCTGGCTCGGGCGCCGGACTGCTGGGCGGCGGGGTGCTGATCGCCGGCCTCGGTTGTGGCGGCGCGGCCTATCCCTTCGCCGAGGACCGCGAGGATCTCCGGGCGAATTTCAGCTTCTTCACCACCCTCGCGCTGGTGTTCCTCCTGCTGGGCGGCCCCATCGTGCTGCCGCGGGAGGTCTTCGCCCTCGTCGCTGGCCTTCTCGGATTGGCGGCCGCGGCCCTCGGACTTCGCCTCCGGCGGACCATCCTGCTCATCCATGGGACCGTGTTCCTCACCGCGGGAGCCCTGGCGTCCGGCTTCCTGGCCTGGGCCCTCGCGGCCTTCCTTGGTGCCATGGGAAAGCTGGTCCCACCCTCGATTCCCGCCATGGCCATCCTCGTGCTCCTGGTGGCGGCCCACACCCTCATGGTGGCGAAGCGGACTCCGGCCCCCCTCTCCTGGCGCTTCAGGCTGCCCTCCCTCCTCCTCGGCTCGCAGGCGGTGCTCGGTCTGGGCGCCCTGACGATCTGGGCCTGCGTCCGACTGGTCTCGTCGGGGGCCCCCGACCCTGGCCTTCTCGCCGCCTTCCGGACCGCGGTCCTCTCCGCCGCCGCCATCGGCCTTGCGGCCCTGGGCCGCCGTCTCCCCACCAGCGAACTCCGCTGGCTGGTCTACCCGCTGCTCGCCCTCGCCGCCCTGAAGTTCCTCCTCGAAGACCTGTCCGTGGGACGCCCCCTGACGCTGTTCCCCACCTTCATGGTCTACGGTGCGGCCCTCATCCTTGCTCCGCGATTCATGAAGACGCTGCAGACCGCGGAAGAGGACGGGCCCACGCTTGGGCAGGGAACCTGAGGGACTGGGACCCGTCCATCAGTTGTGACCAAGGTCCGCCCTTCTCCCCTGGCCCTCGGGTTCTGAGGTAGCCATATTGGGAAGCACAGCACATCAAAGCACCCTGACATCTTCAAAGATATTTCACGGCCCGCAGGATGACTCCGGCCACCCTGCATGGCTCCCTTTTCGAAGGAGACACCGTGTCGCCGCTCACCACCCGATCCCGCTCTCTGGCCTGGGGTCTCAGTCTCCTGCTGGCCCTCGCCCCCGCGGCGCTCCGGGCCCAGGCCCCCCCTCCACCGAGTGCGGACGGGTCCACGCCGGAAGGGATCCAGGTCCCCAAGCCCCCCTTCAGCGAGGGGATCTTCCCCTGTACCAACTGCCATGACGGCAAGACCGTGAAACTCAACACCCAGCGCCGGCAGCTCAAGGACATGCATGAGGACATCGTCCTGAAGCACGGGCCCGCGAGCCGCTGGTGCCTGGACTGCCACGATGCCAAGGACCGGGACAAACTCCACCTGGTCAGTGGGGAGAAGATCGATTTCACCGTGTCCTACCGGCTCTGCGGCCAGTGCCACGGGGACAAGTACCGCGACTGGCGGGTCGGGGTCCATGGCAAGCGGACCGGGTATTGGAACGGCCAGAAGCAGTACCTGCTTTGCGTGAATTGCCACAACCCGCATTCACCCCACTTCCGGCCCCTGAAACCCCTGCCTCCACCCACCCCGCCCCAGCTGATCCAGGGCACGAAAGGGGGTTCCCGATGACCGACGAACTGAACCCCCGGGGGCCACACGAACCCTGTGACTGCGAAGGAGAGGGCTCTCGTCGGCTCTTCCTCGGCACGGCCGTCGCGGCCGTCGCAGGTGCGCTTACTGGCTGCGGCAAGATCAGTCGGGAGGAATTCCTCCAGCACAACTTCAGGGAACTCTCCAAGGACGAGGTCAACAGCGTCATCGCCCGCCTGGAGCAGGAATACCGGGAGAAGTACGGCAAGGAAGTCCATGTGGGCAACGAGCCGCCCCTGCCCGGCGTGATCTTCGGGTACGCGCTGGATCTCAGCCGCTGCGTGGGCTGCCGCCGCTGCGTGTATGCCTGCGTGAAGGAGAACAACCAGTCCCGCGATCCGCAGATCCAATGGATCCGCGTCCTCCAGATGGACAAGGAGGATGGCGTCGACCTCCAGCATGCGAACCAGTACTACAACCCCGAAGAGGTGCCCGAGGAGGGTCACTTCTACATGCCGGTCCAGTGCCAGCAGTGCTCCAACCCTCCCTGCGTCAAGGTGTGTCCTGTGGGCGCCACCTGGCGCGAGAAGGACGGCATCGTGGTGGTGGACTACAACTGGTGCATCGGCTGCCGGTACTGCATGGCAGCCTGCCCGTACGGGGCCCGGCACTTCAATTGGGGTGAGCCGCATGTGCCGTCCGCGGACGTGAATCCCGAGACCCACTACCTGGGCAACCGGCCGCGTCCCAAGGGCGTCGTGGAGAAGTGCACCTTCTGCATCCAGCGGACCCGCAAGGGACGCTATCCCGCCTGCGTGGAGATCTGCCCCACAGGCTCCCGCAAGTTCGGGAACCTCCTGGATCCGAAGAGCGAGATCCGCTACATCCTTGAGAACAAGCGGGTCTTCAAGTTCAAGGAAGATCTGAACACCAAACCCAATTTCTTCTACTTCTACGGGGTCTGAGGCCATGGCTACCCTGCGCACCTTCGGACGCTTCCTCCTCGATACCCTCCGGATCCTGGTGAGGGGCAACCGCACCTACTTCATCTGGGTGGGTTTCCTCCTGGCCCTCATCGCCCTCGGCGCCTGGGCCTACATCGGGCAGTTGCACCAGGGGCTGATCGCCACCCACATGCGCGACCAGGTCTCCTGGGGCTTCTACATCGGCAACTTCACCTTCCTGGTGGGCGTGGCCGCGGCCTCAATCATGCTGGTCATCCCGGCCTACATCTACGACTGGGAGCCCATCAAGGAGATCACCATCCTGGGCGAGATGCTGGCCATCAGCGCCCTGATCATGTGCCTCGGGTTCGTGATGGTGGACATCGGCCGTCCCGATCGCTTCTGGCACATCATGCCTTTCGTGGGCCGGCTGAACTGGCCCCATTCCCTGCTGGCCTGGGACGTGCTGGTGCTCAACACCTACCTGCTCCTGAACTGCTTCGTGGTGACCTACCTGCTGTACTGCGCCTACACCGAGAAGCACTACGTGAAGAACCTGGTGCTGCCACTCGTTCTGCTGTCCATCCCTGTGGCCGTGAGCATCCACACCGTGACGGCCTACCTCTACAACGGTTTGGCGGCCCGGCCCTTCTGGAATTCCGCCATCCTCGCCCCCAAGTTCCTGGCCTCGGCCTTTTGCTCTGGCCCCGCCATTCTGCTTATCCTGCTCCAGATCCTGCGGAAGACGACCAAGCTCCGCATCACCGACGCAGCCATCTTCAAGGTCGCCGAGTTGATGGCCTACACCATGGGCTTCAACCTCTTCCTCACGGCGGCGGAAGCCTTCAAGGAGTTCTACTCCAACACCGAGCACGTGGTGTACAGCCAGTACCTCTACTTCGGGCTCAAGGGGCACAACACCCTCGTCCCCTTCGCCTGGGCGTCGGTCCTTTGCGGACTCGCCGCTTTCCTGCTCTTCCTCGTCCCCCGGACGCGGACGAACTGGATCACCCTGAACATCGGATGCGTGCTGATCTACAGCAGCGTCTACATCGAGAAGGGCATGGGGCTCATCATCCCCGGGCTCACGCCGGACACCCTGGGCGAGATCTACGTGTACCGCCCATCGGTCACGGAAGTCCTCGTCGCCGCGGGCATCTTCGCCATCGGCTTCCTGGTCTTCACCCTCCTGCTGAAGGCCGCGGTGCCCATGATGCTGGGCGAGTTCACCCACCGGAAGAACGGGGGCGCCTCGGACCATCCCGAGGCACCCATCCCCATCACCACCCACTAGGGCCGTTGCCGTAGACTCATTCGGAGACGCACCCCGCGCGGATCCGGAGCCCGATGGCAACCCTTCCCGACGATCTCCTTCCCAATCGGTTCAAGCAACTGCGCCTCCTGGCCCACAGCCGGCGGCTGGTGTTCGTCGTGATGCCCCTGGGGGCGCTCATCGGGCTGCTCGTCACCGGGGCCCTGCTCGGCATGCAGCGTCTCGAACCCCTGATCTCCACCTGGGGCGGTCGTACCCACCTGGCCATCCTGCTCCCCGCAACAGGGCTTTTTCTCACCACCCTCTGGCTGTCCCTCTCGGGCATCGGCGAGGTCTCCCTTTTCAAGGACCTGGACCTGGCCCACGTCGCCCCCCACACCGCCTTCCCCTTCCGCAGGTCCATGGGCAAGGTCCTGGCCTGCGTGCTGACCATCGGCTTCGGCGGCAGCGCCGGCATCGAGGGCCCCGGGAAATGGCTGGGCGCGGCCCTCGGGCTGCAATACCACAGGATCTCGCGCTGGATGGGCCGGCACGTATCCCCCTTCCGGCGGCTCCACGCGAACCCGCTGGTCATGGTGGAGGCCGGCGCCGCCTCGGCCCTATCCGCCGTCTTCCGTGCGCCACTTTCCGGGGCACTGATGGCCGCCGAGCACCACGGGCAGGTCACGCCGGAGGCGCTTATCCCCTGCGTGGTGGCCTCCGCCACGGGCTACGTGGTCTTCTCCAGCATCATGGGGACCTCCCCGCTGTTCCCCCAGGCGCGGCCCTACCATCTCCACGCCTGGGAACTGGCCTGGGCCTTCCTGCTGGGCCTCGCCATCGGCGCGGGAGCCAACGCCTACTTCTGGGTGCGACGGGCCTTCGGCAGCCTCTTCGGGCGGATCCCCCTGCTCTGGCGGGGCCTGGCCGGCGGCGTGGGCCTGACGATCCTCCTCCTGCCCGCGCACTTCTTCTGGGGCGGGCTGCCCGTCACCGAGTCCGGCGGTCTCGACCTGGTCCAGAAGCTGCTCACGGGTGGCACCCTGCCCGCCCAGGCCGTGATGTTCCTCGCCCTGAAGCTCCTGGCCACCGCCGTGACCTTCGCGGCGGGCGGCGTCGGGGGGCTGTGGCTGCCCTCCTTCACCATGGGCGCGGCCATCGGCGCGGCCTTCGATGCGGTGCTGGGCCTGGGCCAGCCTGGCTACATGACCCTGGTGGGCGCCGCGGCCTTCGCCGGCGCCACCCACGAGTCCCTGCTCATCCCAGTGGTATTCCTAGCCGAGACCACCGGCCAGGTGGCCCTGGTGGTGCCGGCGCTGGTGGGCTCCACCGTGGCCTACCTCATGGTGCGCGAAACGGCCCCCTGACCATCCCTCATACCGATTTACCTTCAGCCAGGAAGGATCCACCACGGAGCCACGGAGCATGGGCCCACGGAAGGCGCCGGGCGCGGATTCCCCTAAAAGGATCCGGGTCCGGCGCCTCCCGTGGCTTCCGGCGCAGCCGGAAGCGGCCTCCGGCCGGCCCATGCACGGAGGCGGCACGGAGGCCTCTGTGCCATCTCCGTGGGTTCAGTGCCTCCGTGGTGGATCTCTATCATTGACGGCGGACTGGTATCAGATTCCCGGATCCTCGTCATGGGACTCATCGGGATGGGCCTGGAGGATGGCCCGGAAGCGGTCCAGGTGCGTCAGGAAGAGGCTCACCAAGGCCGGGTCGAAGTGGAACCCGGTGTTCTTCCGGATCAGCCCGATCACCTGGTCCTCGGGCCAGGGTTCCTTGTAATACCGTCGGTTGCTGAGGGCGTCGTAGACATCCACGAGGGTGGTGATGCGGGCCTCGAGGGGGATCTGCCCGCCCTGAAGCCCCTTGGGATACCCGGTCCCGTCCCACTTTTCGTGGTGGCCGATGGAGATGCGCGCCCCCATCTGGATGAAGGGTACGGTGGAACCCTTGAGGATGGTGGCGCCCATGGTGGTGTGGCGCTTCATCACCACCCACTCCTCCTCCGTGAGGGCCCCGGGCTTCTGGAGGATGGCGTCGGGGACGCCGATCTTGCCGATGTCATGCATGGGGGCCGCCGCCTGGATGGTCTCGACGCTGTCCTCGTCCCAACCCAGGAGTCGGGCCATCTCCGCGGCGAAGAGACCGATGCGGCGCACATGCATGCCCGTCTCGTTGTCCCGGTGCTCGCTGGCGGCGATGAGCCGGAAGGCGATCTCCTCCCGGGATTCGCGGATCTCCAGGGTCTGCTCGCGCACCTTCCGGGCCAGGAGCGCCTCCCGGTCCCGGAAGGCGATCTCCAGCATCCGCCGGCGCAGGGCCCCGTTCACCTGCACCAGGATCTCCCGGGGCTGGAAGGGCTTGAGGACGTAGCCGAAGGCACCTTCCTGCAAACATTCAATGGCGGTTTCGGCGTCCTCCATCGAACTGACCATCACCACGGAAATGTCAGGGATCCTCGGTTTCAGGGCCTTCACGAGATCCAGCCCCGAGGCCCCCGGCATCTGGATGTCGGAGAGCACCAGATCCGCGGGTTCCTCCTCCAGGGCGGCCATGGCCTGGGGCACGTCTTCGGCCTCCCGGCAGCGATAGCCCGCCTTCCCCAGGATGCGCTGAAGGGAGAACCGCACGATCGGCAGGTCGTCCACGATCAGGATGCTCGCCTGGTCCGGCACCACCTGGATCCTGTCGGGCATCGCCACCCCCCTGCTTTCCTGAACGGACGATACCCCTCAGCCCTGGAATCCTGGCTGATTCCAGTGCTTAAAAAATACGAAAAGCACAAGAAATTCCTACCGGGCCCAGTCCAGGGAGTCGCGTTTCGCCTGGTAGTGGGCACCGAGGTCCAGCGCCAGGGCTCGTTCGCAAAGGTCCAGCGCCGAGTGGAAGTTCCCCAGCTCACTGTGGGCCTGGATGCCCCGTTCAAAACACGTCATCCCCGCCAGCATTCGCCGGTACTCGTGCGGAAAGGCCGCCTCCAGATCCGGCAGGTACCCCAGCACCAGCGCCACCGAGGCCACGCAATCCTCCCACTGACCGCCTTGGGCCTGGGCCTCGGCGGAGAGGTCGTAGGCCACGGCCTTGACCGCGTTCGGCAGGCTGGCCTGGCCCTCGAAGGTGCGGTTCAGGTACTTGAGGGCGGATTCCGGCCCGTTGAAGGCGGCCTCCCGGTGCCCTGCGAGCAGGTTTTCCAGGGTGTCCTTCACGGACTTGCGGACGGGTTCCTGTCGCTTGGCCACTACTCGTACTCAATCGTGGCAGGCGGTTTCGAGGTGATGTCGTAGACGACGCGGTTGATGCCCTTCACCTCGCGGACGATGCGCTGGCCGATGCGGTCAAGGAGCTCGTGCGGCAGGCGGGCCCAGTCGGCGGTCATGAAATCCTCGCTGGTCACGGCCCGCAGGGCGCACATCCACTCGAAGGTGCGCTCGTCACCCATGATGCCCACGGTCTGCACCGGCAGCAGCACGGCGAAGGCCTGGCTGGTCTTCCGGTACCAGCCGCTGTCCCTCAGCTCCTGCATGAAGATGGCATCCGCGTTCTGGAGGATGGTGACCCGCTCGCGCGTGATGGCGCCGGGCAGGCGCACGGCCAGGCCCGGGCCGGGGAAGGGATGGCGCTGGTTCATCTCCTCGGGCAGGCCGAGCGCGAGGCCCGTGGCCCGCACCTCGTCCTTGAACAGCTCACGCAGGGGCTCCACCAGTTTCAGCTTCATGCGCTCCGGCAGGCCGCCCACGTTGTGGTGGGACTTCACCAGGATGGCCCCGCCGATGCCGCTGGATTCGATCACGTCCGGGTAGGTGGTGCCCTGGCCCAGGAAGTCGGCCTGCACCTTCTTCGCCTCCCGCTCGAACACCTCGATGAACTGGCCGCCGATGATCTTCCGCTTCTGCTCGGGATCGGTGACGCCGGCCAGGGCCCCCAGGAACTCGTCGGAGGCATCCACCCAGATCACCTTCAGTTCGAAGGGCGCGAAGTAGGCCTGCACCTGCTTCATCTCGTCCTTGCGCAGCAGGCCGTGGTCCACGAACACGCAGGTGAGCTGGTTGCCGATGGCCTTGTGCAGCAGCAGGGCCGCCACGCTGGAATCCACCCCGCCGCTGAGGCCCAGCACCACGGTGCCCTGCCCCACCTGTGCGCGGATGACCTGCACCTTCTCCTCGATGAAGTTCCCCGCGTTCCAGTCCAGGGCCATGCCGCAGGACTTGAGGAAGTTCAGCAGGAGGGGCGTGCCCTGGGCGCTGTGGGTGACCTCGGGATGGAACTGCAGGCAGTAGAGGCGCCGCTTGGGATCCTCCATGGCCGCCACGGGCACGCTGGGGGTCTTGGCGGTGACCGTGAACCCCGCCGGCGCGACCTCCACATGGTCACCGTGGCTCATCCACACCTGCTGGAGGTGGGGCAACCCCGCGAAAAGGACCGAACCCTCCGGCGCGGCCGTGATCTCCGCCTTCCCATACTCCCGGCTGGTGCTGCGGTGGATCTGTCCGCCGAGATCCCGCGCCAGCAGTTGCTGGCCGTAGCAGATGCCCAGGATGGGCACGCCCAGCGCCAGGATGGCCGGATCCAGGCCCGGCGCGCCGGGCTCCAGCACCGAGTTCGGTCCGCCCGAGAGGATCACGCCCTTCAGATCGGCCCCCCCGATCTCCTTCGCCGTGGCGCCGCTGCTGTAAACCAGGCCGAAGGCCCCCAGCTCCCGCAATCGCCGCGTGATGAGCCGCGTGTACTGGCTGCCGTAGTCGATGATCGCGATGCGTTCGTGGTGCATGGGGGCCTCTGCATAATCGTCCAGGACGGCCAGAAAACGGTCCCGGAGCTACCTCCAGTGTGCCCGATTCGCCGTTTTCCCTGGGCCACGGCCGTCCATCACCCGCCAAGGCATCCCCTCAATATCCAGCCTTCCTGGCCTTGAGGTGATCCAGCAGGGCCTTGAGGGAAGCTTTTTCGTAGGGGCCTTTGGCCTTGGGGATGGCGGCCTTGACCAGCTGGATCGCCTCATCCAGCCGTCCCTGCATCACCGCAACCTGCACCTCTCGGCCCAGGGCAGCCTGGGTATCGGGCAGCCAGAACTTAAGAGGTTTGACGCCTGGCTGGGCCGGCGGGGTCGAAGGGCCGGACTCGGGTGTCGCCGGAAGGGGCGCGGCGGAGGCCTTCGCTGCGGCAGCTCGCTTCCGGAGCGTCACCAGCAGGGAACCGAGGACTCGGCGGTCGTAGGCCTGCTTCGCCCCCGCGAGGGCCTCTTTTACCTTCCGGATGGCCTCGTCGGTCTTGCCCTCAGCCACCAGCCGCAGGACTTCGTTCCCGAATGGCGCCAGGTAGGTGGGCAGGCTGAATTTGAGGGGCGGGCCCAGGTTGACGGGCGGAGGCGCTCCCACCGTGGGAGCGGGCTTAGGAACCGGGGGAACGTTGGCCGAGGCCAGGGCCCTCCTTCGCTCAAGGAACTGAGCCAACCCCGAGGCGTAGGAGGCGGCGATCCGCTTGTCGTCCTGGGTGGTGGCGAGCTGGTCCAGCTGACTCCCGATCGTTTTCGCCTCGTTTTCCAGGTCCAGGTTCATGCAGGCAATGCCCAGGTTGGCCCGGTTGGCAAGGTTCTGGGGTTCCAGTTCCACCGCCGTCCGGCCTTCCTGAAGGGCCTTGGCCGGATCCCTGGGCTCCCAGGCGTACTGCCGGCAAAGCGCCATGTGAATTCCGGGGAAATCCGGACGAAGGCTGCGCGCAGACTCAAGCCATCGCAGGATCTGCGCGGAGTCCTGGGGGCCCTGGCCGGTTCCGCCCTGCGCCAGCGTGGCAAGGTAGTAGGGCGCACGGAAATCCTGGCTTCCGAGCCGGAGCGCGGCCTCGAACTCCGAGCGGGCTTGTTCCTTCTCGCCCTGGAGGAAATGGCCCACCCCAAGCGCCACATGGACCTCAGGGAGCTGCGGCGCCAGGGCGAGGGCCCGCGCCAGAAGGGGCCGGGACGCTTCCTCGTGCTGGGTGTACTGAAGAAATTCCGCCTGGACCAACAACGCATCCGCTTCCCCAAGCTTACGCGACTGGAAGTCCTGATCCGTCAGCTTCACGGTCAGAGGCAGGTTCCAGTATCTGAAGCCGGATTGGCGGTTATAAAGGTTGAGCGTTCCTTGCAACCTGGCTAGATCACCCAGACCCTCCCGGGCAGCCGCCAAGGGGTCACCTCCCTGAAAAAAGGCCTTCAAATATGCGCGGAGCAGCCCTGCCTTTTGGGCCTTCGCGTCCATGAACAGGTAGTGTACGAACGCCCAGCTCTGCGCATAGAAGATCCCGGTCTTCGCCCCTTCATGGTAGTAGGGCGAATCGTGGGTCACCGTCAGCAGTGTCTCGAGGGGAAGGCAGAAGGGCCCCTGCAGAAGGATCAAACGCCCCACCGGCACTCGGCCCACCAAGACATGACCCGACTTGATCTCGGTGGCGCCGTAGAAATCGGCGATGCCTTCGTCGAGCCAGGTAGGCAGCGAGGGGAAGTTCTGGTGGACGATGCTGTGGGTGTACTCGTGGAAGAGGACGAAGTAGGGCTGGTCCATCTGATGGTCGACGTCCAGGCGGAGGATGGCGTAGTTGCGATCGGGCCCGGAGACGAAGACGCCTGCAGGGCGCTTGGGATCCTTCCCCTCGAATTCCTCGGGAAGAAAGCGCTTCATGGACGCCTCGTCCTCGACCACGAGGACGATCATCGGTTTCGGCGGATCCACCCGGATGCCGGGGAAGACCTGGCTGAAGACGCTCCGGATCCCCTCGAAGCCCTTGAGGGCCCTGCGCGCCTCGGCTTCCCCCGCATCGCTGTAGGCCACGAAGTGCGGCGACTTCACCTCCACCCAAGTGTCCGGCTTGGCCGCCTGCAACCCGGCTCCGCAGGCAAGGGCGGAGAAAAACAGCAAGATCCGGAACAGTTTCGCAGGAGGCATGAACGTCCTCAGTCTGTTGGGTCCAGATTCGAGGAGAGGTGAAATCCTATTGCCAAAGGCTGAAATCCGCCACGCGCAGGAAGGCTTGGCGCAGGCGGTGGAGCAGGCTGATCCGCGCGGCGCGGAGGGCGGGGTCCTCGCACTTCACCATCACGGCGTTAAAGAAGGCTTCGAGAGGTTGCGAAAGCTCGGCGAGGTGACCGCAGATCATCTGGTACTGGTTGCGGTAATGGGCTCCACCAAACACGCCTTCAAGGTAGATGAGCCGGTTGTAGAGATCAATCTCGGCGGGTTCGACGAGGACTGTCCTATCGAACGCTTCAACGGGAGCTTCATCCTTGAGGATGTTGCCGATGCGCTTGGCGCTCTCTTTCAGACTGTCGAAAGATGGATCCGCTTCGACCCGCTTGAGCACATCGCCACGAGCCTTCAGATCGAGGAGATCCATCCATCCCGCCCCGAGGGTTGCGCGCCGAACCTTACCGGAGTATTCCGCCAGTTCCAACTGGTAGGCCACACGGTCCTTGAAGAAGGCCAGCAGGGCCTCGCGGGTCTCAGGTTCGGGCTTGGTGGCCTTGGGACTCACGACCTTCAGGGCGGCGTCGATGAGGTCGGAAGGCGTCAGTGCCCAACCCTGCTCCCACAGGATCCGCACGATGCCCTGGCCGGCGCGGCGGAGGGCGAGGGGGTCCTTGGAGCCGCTGGGGATGAGGCCCACGGCGAAGCAGCCCACCACGGTATCCAGCTTGTCGCAGAGGGACAGGAGGCAGCCCATGGGGGTGCCGGGGATGGCGTCGTCGGCGCCGACGGGGCGGTAGTGCTCCTTGACGGCCTTCCAGACGTCCTCGTGGGCGCCCTCGTGGCGGAGGTATTCGCCGCCCATGACGCCCTGCAGCTCGGGGAACTCGCCGACCATCAGCGTGCGCAGGTCGCACTTGGCCATGCGGGCCGCTTCCAGGGCCCGGTCGATGTGCGCGTCGTCGGTGGAGAGCCGCGTGGCGAGGGCCTTCGTGAGGGCCACGACGCGACCCGTCTTCTCGTGGTAGCTGCCCAGCTCCCGCTGGAAGGTGAGGGCCTTCAGCTTCTCCAGGCGGTCGGAGAGGGGGTGCTTGCGGTCCTCGGCGAAGAAGAAGCGGGCGTCGTAGAGCCGCGCCTTGAGCACCCATTCGTTGCCGGCCTTCACGAACCCCTCGGGATCATCGGGGCGGTTGGCGGCGGTGAGGAAACAGGGCAGCAGGTCGCCATCGGGCCGCTCGATGCAGAAGGCCTTCTGGTGCTCCCGCAGGCTCACCACCAGCACTTCCTTCGGCAGTTCCAGGAAGTTCGCGGGGAAGTCGCCCCGCACCACCTTCGGGAACTCCACGATCTCAGCCAGGGTGTCCAGCAGCTGTTTGTCCTCGTCATCGTGCATCACCACGCGACCGCCAACCTCCTCGGCCAGTCGGTGGAGCTGCGCCTCGATGAGGGACCGGCGCTTGTCCACGCTCACCACCACGCCCGCCGCTTCCAGGGCGGCCTCATAGGCCTCGGGCGAGGCGATCCGGATGGCCTCGGGATGCTGGCGATGGAAGAGGCGGTGGCCCCAGGTGGTGTTTGTGGCGGCCACGCCATCCACGGTGATGGGCACCACCTGCTCGCCGAAGAGACAGAGGATGTTGCGGATGGGGCGGACAAACTCGAACTCTGACGAACCCCAGCGCATCGCCTTGGGCACGTGCAGCCCAGCGATGAGCCCCGGCAGCGCCTCCGCCAGCAGCTCCACCGTGGGCCGCCCCTGCTTCGTGACCGTCACCACCGCGCAAGGTTCCTTCTTCCCCGCCGGCTCGAACTTTATATCCCAGAAATTCACTCCCCACTTTTCTGCGAATTTCTGGCCTTGAATCGTGGGCTTTCCCTCCAAGTCGATGCAGAGACGTTCGGGCGGACCAATCTGCACCTCCGTTCGATCCCGTTCCTGAACCGGAAGGTTAATAGACCAAGAGAGTTTTCTGGGTGAGAAGTATCCCTTTGGAAGCCCCATCGTCAGAAGGGTACCTCCCATAGCAGTCATCAACCTCGCACCAAATTCATCAGAAAGCGGTCTCAGGAACCGCGCCGGAATCTCCTCGCAGTGCAGCTCCAGCAGGAAGGTCTTGGTGGCGCTCACTTCGCACCTCCCTTCCCAGCAGCTGCGCCATTCTTATCTGCGCCCTCTGCGACATCTGCGGTTTCATGTTCCAGATACGCCCGTGCGCACGCACATGCCAGGTCGCGCACGCGCTTGATGATGCCGGGGCGCTCGGTGGTGCTCACGGCGCCGCGGGCGTCCAGCACGTTGAAGGTGTGGCTCATCTTGAGGGCCTGTTCGTAGGCGCTGAGGAAGTGGCCGTGGTCGTTCAGCAGGCGCCAGCCCTCCTTCTCGAAGGCATCGAAGAGGGTGCGGTGCAGGTCGATGTCGGCGTGCTCGAAGCTGTAGGCGGAGAGCTCGAACTCTTCGCGCTGGCGCATCTGGCCGTAGGTCACAGGGAACACGCCATCATCCGTGGTCACGTTCCCGTGGATGAGGTCGAAGATGTTGTCGTAGCCGCCCAGGAACATGCAGATGCGCTCGATGCCGTAGGTCAGCTCGGCGCTCACGGGCCGGCAGTCCAGGCCGCCCACCTGCTGGAAGTAGGTGAACTGGCTGATCTCCATGCCGTCCAGCACCACCTGCCAGCCCACCCCCCAGGCGCCGAGCGATGGCGACTCCCAGTTGTCCTCTTCGAAGCGGAGGTCGTGCTTGGAGAGATCGATGCCCAGGGCCTCCAGGCTCTCGATGTAGAGGTCCTGCACCTTGGCGGGCGAGGGCTTGAGGATCACCTGGAACTGGAGGTGCTTGTAGACGCGGAAGGGGTTCTCGCCATAGCGGCCATCCGCCGGGCGCCGCGAAGGCTCCACGTAGGCCACGTTCCAGGGTTTCGATCCGAGGGCGCCGAAGAAGGTGAGCGGGTTCATGGTGCCCGCGCCCTTTTCCAGATCGTAAGGCTGGCCGATGAGGCAGCCCCGGTCGGCCCAGAACCGCTGGAGGCGGAGAATCAGTTCCTGGATGTGCATGGGGAGACGTCCGTAAACCTTCGATTCTAGCCGCTCTGAACGTGGATCAGAACCGTGACCTTTGCCCGGTATCACTGGCATTCCCGGGCCCTTAGGGTAGACTTCTCGTTTTTCCAGGTGCCCGCATGGCCCAGAAAATCGCACTCCTCGCCATCGGCGGCAACGCGCTGCTCAAAGAGAAGGAGCGCGGACTCCAGGAAGAGCAACTGGAGAACGCCCGGGAAACGGCGGAGATGCTGGCGCGGGTGGTGTCCGAGGGCTATGCGCTCTGCGTGGTCCACGGCAACGGGCCCCAGGTGGGCAACCTGCTCATCCAGCAGGAGGCGGCCTCGGGCCAGATCCCGGGCTACAGCCTGGACATCTGCGGCGCCATGACCCAGGGCTCCATGGGCTACATGCTGGAGCGCATGCTCATCAACCGCCTGCGCTTCATGAAAATCGACGCGCCGGTGACTTCGGTGTTGACCGAGGTGGTGGTGGACAAGGAGGACAAGGGCTTCCAGGATCCGACGAAACCCGTGGGCCCCTTCTACCCCGAGTTCCGCGCCCTGGAGCTGATGCGCTCCAAACGCTGGAAGATGAAGGAGGACTCGGGCCGCGGCTGGCGCAAGGTGGTGCCCTCGCCCCGCCCCCTGGAGATTGTCCAGTTGGACGCCATCAAGACGCTGCTCGAGAAGGGCCACAGCGTCATCGCCGGCGGCGGCGGTGGCATCCCTGTGATCCGCGACGCCAGCGGCTTCCTGGTGGGCGTGGAAGCCGTCATCGACAAGGACCGGCTGAGCGCCTTGCTGGCCGCCCAGCTTGAAGCTGACCTCTTCATCATCCTCACCGGCGTGGCCAAGGTCGCCCTGGACTTCGGCAAACCCACCCAGCGCTGGGTGGACCGCCTCACGGCCAGCGAGGCCCGGAAGCACCTGGCCGAGGGCCAGTTCCCCGCCGGCAGCATGGGCCCCAAGATCGAAAGCGCCCTGGGCTTCCTGGACGCTGGCGGCCACGAAGTGCTCATCACCACCGCCGAGGCCCTGGCCACGGAGGATCCGGCCACCGTGGGGACCCGCATCGTGCACGATTGAAGCCGAGGAGGCCGCCATGTACGCCCTGATGATCGTCCGCTACCGCCGCCCCATCGCCGAAATCGAGGCCGCCACAGAGGCCCACCGTGCCTACCTGCGCACGCTCCAGGCCCAGGGCATCCTGCTGGCCTCGGGGCCCATGGACCCCCGCAACGGCGGGGTCGTCCTGTTTCGCGTGCAGGACGCGAACCCGCTGGCGGATCTGGATGCCATCCGCGACGGCGATCCCTTCTTCCAGCAGGGCCTGGCCACCTACGAGCCCCTGGTGTGGAACGTGAACTTCGGCAGGGAAGGTCTGGACCGGCTGTAGCCGCTATTTCGGCGCCGGGGCCTGCTTCGCCGCTTCCACGGCCTGCCGCGCCTTCGCGTGCTCGGCCTCGCTGGGCGTGCCCCAGACCACCCGGTTCGGCTTCTGTTTCAGGATCTGGAGCAGCTCCTCCACGGAGTCCAGGGAGCGGCGCAGGGTCTTGAGGCTGGCCGCCAGTTCGGGCTGGTCCTCGGTGCGGAACTGGCCCAGCAGCGCGTCCGCCTGCTGGAGCGTGGACGCCAGGCTCACCAGGATGCGGTCCAGCTCCGGCTTCCGCGTCTCCAGCAGGCTGCGGGTCACGGCCAGGCTCTTCTCCAGATCCGCCAGCGCCTTGTCGGCCTCGCCCATGCTCTTGTCCGCATGCCCCACCAGACCGCGGCTCTCCTTGGCCAGGGCCTGGAATTCCTGGAGCGTGCCGTTCAAAGCCTGGAGGGCCTGCTTCACGGAGGGATGGTCCAGCACATCGCCCAGCCCCTTGGTGCGCAGGCGGTCCCGCAGGGCCTCCACGCTTGCGTTGAGGGTGTCGAGCAGGCGGTCGGCCTTCTCCAGCACGCCGTTGATGGAGACGCCCTGGTCGCCGGGGATCTCGTCACCCGGGGCCAGGGCCACTTGCCGATCCGCGGGATCCGGCAACTGCAGGTCGAGGAAGGCGCTGCCCAGCCCCCGGGTGGCCACCAGGGCGCGCGTGCCGCGCCAGAGCCGGATGTCCTGGCGGATGGAGAGGGTGGCGAGGAAGTGGTAGTCCACACCCTCCTGGCGCATGTCCACCCGGTCCACCGCGCCCACACGGTAGCCCCTCAGCTGCACATCGCTGCCCGGCGCCAGGCCCTCCATGCTGTCCAGGCGCACCACCAGGGGATAGGTCTTCTCCACCACGGCGCGGGCGTTCTTGAAGACCAGCAGGCCCAGGAACAGCACGATGGCTGCGAGGACGAAGACACCCAGCCGGACATCCTGCTTCTCGAAGTTCATCGGGGCTCCTCGGCGGATGGGGAGAGGTGGTTCGACGACAGGTGCAGACGCCGCGCGGGAAGGCCGGCGAAGGGGCCGGGTTCCTCCAGGGCCAGGACGACGGTGCGGGCCGGATCCTCCGCCCAGCCCCGGATCAGGTCCAGGACGCCGGGCCGGTCGTCGCTCTCCACGCCCTCCAGTGGATCGTCCAGCAGGATCAGCTCCGGCTCCAGGGCCGCCACGCGGGCCAGGTTGGCCAGCTTGCGATCCCCGGCGCTCACCGCATGGGGCCGCCCATCCGCCACGGATGTCAGCCCGAAGCGGGCCAGGGCGGCGCTCGTCCGCGCGGCGGCCTCCGCTTCGGGCACGCCCGCGAAGCGCAGGGGCAGGGCCACGTTGTCCCGCAAGGTCTGATTGGACAGCAGGCCACCCTGGGCAAAGACAAAACCCAGGCGCAGGTGGCCCACCAGGGCCAGGACGCCCGCCCCTGGCCAGGTATCCACCCCGCCCACGCGGACGCGCCCCGCGCGGGGCGGAAGCGTGCCCGCGAGCACCCGCAGGAACTGGCTCTTGCCACTGCCGCCCGGGCCCAGCAGCAGCAGATCTGCGCCCCGTTCCAGGGACAGGTGAAGGCCCGCCAGCAGGGGCCGGCCATCGGGGGCGTCCAGGGCGAGATCGTCGATCTGGATCATGGTCAGAAGTAGAAGAAGGCGGTCACGAGGCCGTCCAGCAGGAAGACCGCCACCAGGGCGGAGACGACCGTCTTGGTGACGGCCTGGGGAATCTCGGTCTGGCTGCGCCGGATGCGCAGGCCGTAGTGGCAGGCGTGGAAGGTGATGGCCCCGCTGAAGAGGACCACCTTCAGCAGCGTGGCCACCAGGTCGCGGTTCATGAGGGCATCGCGCACCGAGTCCATGAAGAACCCCAGCGTCACGCCATGCTTGAGCCACGCCACCAGGAAGCCACCGGCCAGGGCCGCCGCGTCGAAGAACATGACCAGGGCGAACACAGACAGCATGACCCCCAGCCAGCGGGGCAGCAGCAGGTACTGGTAGGGATTGACGCCGTGGGCCGCCAGGGCGTCCACCTCCCCGTTCAGTTGCATGGTGCCCAGCTCGGCGGCGATGGCCGTGGCACTGCGGCCGATCACCAGCACCGCCGTGAGCAGGGGCCCCAGCTCGCGGATGATAATGAGCACCATGAGCAGGCCGAGGTAGTTCTCGGCGCCCAGGCCCGAGAGCTGGCTGAAGGCCTGGATCAACGTCACGGCCCCCAGCAGCAGGGCCGTACCGCTGACCAGCAGCAGCGCGTCCAGGCCCGTGAAGCGGACCTGAAGCCGGGTCTGGCCCCCCACCACGCCGAGCTGGTCCAGGCGCAGCGACAGACCGTAGCGGAGGGTCTGTGCCACCAGGTGCGCCTGATCGCCCAGGAACACCAGGAAGCCGCGCACCGGCGCACCCAGCCTCGCCAGAAAGCCCATCTCCGCTCCACGTAGGGATGGCCCAGGCTAGCAGGAAACCCCGCCCTCAGCGGTCCGCCACGAACCCGTCCGCGTAGTCGATGACGCAGACCGTGCCGTACTCCGTGTGGGGCGCGGCGCCGGCACCGGCCTGGTGGAGATCGGGATTGAAGAGGTTCTTGCGATGGCCCCGGCTCGGCACACCGTCATCCACCAGCAGCTGGATCACCACCATCCGGGCATCGTCCTCCCCGGCGCTGATGTTCTCCGCGACCCTCGTGTTCCAGTGCCCCAGCCGGTCCAGGCGCGCCGCGGGCCCGCTGCCGTCCGCCCCCTGGTGGCTGAGCAGCCCATGAGAGCCCAGATACTGGGCATGCTGGCGCGCGGCCCGGGCCAGGCCCGCATTGAAGCGCAGGGGCCCAGCCGGCCGCACCGTTTCGAGGAATCGGATGGCCTCGTCCAGGGCCGCCACGCCCTCCTGTGTTCGCAGGGGGATCTTCCCGGGCAGCCGCCAGAGGGTGCCCTCGAAGTCCGATCGCAGCGCTTTCAGGCGTCCTGCATAGACCAGCGGCGCCACGCGGGCATCGCTCATTTCCTGGACCACCGCCCGCTCAAAGGCGGTGGGGCGCTCGGGCACGGAAGCTCCCGCCGGGAGGAGCAGGACGGCAAAGAGGGGTGCAGCGAGTCTCATGGGATCCCCGGATGATCCAACCCAGGATAGGCCCTCAGACCGCGGGCCCGTCCATCTCGGCATAGAGCGGATGGCTCAGGTAGCGCTCGCCGGTGTCGCAGAGTACGGCCACCACCGTCTTGCCCCGGCCCAGTTCCACCGCCACCTGCACGGCGGCGTGGACGATGGCGCCGGTGCTGATGCCGGAGAGCAGCGCCTCCTCGCGGGCAAGGCGGCGGGCCATGGCCAGGGCATCGTCGTAGGCGACGTCGGTGATGCGCTGGAAGGCCGCGCGGTTGAGGATCGAGGGCACGAAGTTGGCGCCGAGGCCCTGGATCTTGTGCGGGCCCGCCTTCCCTTGGGTGAGGATGGGCGAATCCAGCGGTTCCACGGCCACCACCAGGGTGCCGGGCTTCTTCTGCGCCAGCACCTCGCCCACGCCCGTGATGGTGCCGCCCGTGCCGATGCCCGCCACGAAGGCATCCAGCTCAGGCACCTGGGCCAGCACTTCCAGGGCGGTGGTGCGCCGGTGGATCTCGGGATTGGCGGGATTGTCGAACTGGCGCACCACGAAGAAGGTTGGATCCGCGGCGGCCAGCTCCTCCGCCTTGTCCACGGCGCCCTTCATGCCCAGGGAGCCCGGCGTCAGCACCAGCTCCGCGCCGTAGGCCTTCAACAGCGACCGGCGCTCCTGGGTCATGGTGTCGGGCATCACCAGCGTCGAGGGGTAGCCCTTGGCCGCGGCCACGAAGGCCAGGCCCACGCCCGTGTTGCCGCTGGTGGCCTCCAGGATGCGCATGCCGGGCTTCAGGACCCCGCGGGCCTCGGCGTCCTCGATCATGCTGAGGGCGATGCGGTCCTTCACGGAGCCGCCGGGGTTGGCGCTCTCCAGCTTCAGGTAGATCGTGGCGGCGCCTGCGGGCACCACCCGGTTGAGGCGCACCACCGGCGTGTGGCCGATGAGCTGGTAGGCGTGGTCGACGCGGTTCGGGCGGTCGGTCGGATGGCTCATCGGGGCTCCTTCAGGGTCCAAGCGAGGCTCGGATCCTGAAGTATGAGGAAGAAATGTTAATTGTCAAGTTTGTCAATTGTTTTAATTATATATTCCATTAAACTGGTGAGGGAGGTCCAGCGATGAAGGGTTCGGCGAAGGGACGCTACGGGTTGCAGTTCATGGTGGGACTCGCGATGCAGGCGGGCCGAGGCCCCGTCCTCGTGGACACCCTCGCCGCCCGCCAGGCCCTGCCCCCCAAGTTTCTGCGCGTGTTGCTGGGCCCCCTCAAAGCGGCGGGCCTGGTGAAAGTCCAGCGCGGTCCTATCGGCGGCTGCGAATTGGC
>JAJZQW010000022.1 GCA_021802985.1 Acidobacteriota bacterium
TCCGATCACCCGTCGTCGGCGACGGCCTCCCGTTGCCGCCAGCTGCGCGGGGCAGGCGTCCCATGGAAGGGGTAGATCCGTCCCGACGGCGCGATCAGGAGCGCCCGGCGGGGCGCCTTCGACGTCTCCAGGAGGAGCCGGAGCAGGGGCTGGCCGGCCTCGACCGGAAAGGTGATTTCCGCCATGCCCGAGCGAGTCTGTCCGCCCCGGTAGAGGCGGTCCAGGGCGAACGCGGGTTCCACCGCAGGAACCGCCTGCAGGGGCGAGGTCGCCGCCAACGCCAGGGCCGGTTGCGCGAGACTCGCCTGGAGGTACGGCCAGGCGTTGCTGCCCTGCTTCACCTCTCCGTGATTCCAGCTGCGCGTGAAGAGCCGGGCCCGCTGGTAGGGCAGATCCGTGGAATCCAGGGGCACCACGCCATCGCTGGTGCGGCCGATGGCGATCCCGCCGAACCAGTAGGAGCTGAACCAGGGCCCGGCCTTGGTTCCACCCGCCGTGTAGGTGGGTACGGCACGCGCCTCGGGCCGGGCGTCCGTCTGGGCCCGGAAGGCGGCCATGTAGCCCGTCTGCAGCACGCGGTTCCCATCGTTGCGGGAGCCGAGCAGATCCGCCAGCCAGCCCGCCCAGGTGCTCCAGGCCAAATCCGCCAGGGGCGTGCCGCGGTGCGGCGTGCCCAGCGTGATCAGGCGGTCCACCTTGGCGGCGGCCCCGTCGTACACCAGCGCCGTCTGGGCATCCACGCCACCTTTGCTGTGGCAGACCAGCACCACACCCGCACCAGCGAACCGGGCCCGCACCTGATCCACGGCGGTGGCCACGAGGAGCCCGTTGTCCCACATGCTGCGATCGGGATAGACATCCAGGAAGGCGGTCCGGTAGCCGGCGCCCGTGGCCTTGGCCTCCATGTCGTTGCTGCCGCTCCAGGTGGAGGCGTCGCTGTTCCAGCCATGTACGAAGAGCAGGACCGGATGGGCACCCGATCCCGCCGGAACCGCGCCGAAGCGAAGGGCGCCCGGCGTCCCCGCCGTCAGCAGCGCAGAGAGCCAGAGAAGGGACAACAGGGCGCGGAGCCGCATGGACACCTCGGGACAGGGCCCGGGCTGGGCCGGGCCGAAACGAAGGAGCGAAGGCTTTGGAATGGAGATTCAGCCCTGAAGCATCCGGGAGACCGGGCGCCCACGCAAGGGAGGGGCGTGTTAAATGATGTTAAGAGCGCCCGTCAAGCGTGCAAATCGCGGTGCGTGAGGTCCTTCCTCGCCAGCAGCCATTCCAGGTAGCGCGACTTGATCTGCCGGCTGGCCAGCGCCTGCTTGAGGGGGGGCAGTCTGAGCACCGCCCCCAGGATGGCCGCCATGGCCCGGTGGTGCAGGTGCGCCTGGTTGTCGAAGACGAGGTTCTGGAACAGCCCCCGCTCGATGGCCATCTGCACCACCCGATGGGCCGTGGTGGCGGGCGTGATGACCCGTCGCGCCCGCGCGCGCAGGCGGAGCGCGTTCCGGGAGCAGGCGCGCACGCACACGCCACAGCCGAGGCAGATGGAGGCGTCCAGCCGCGCCTTCTTCCGTTTCGGGTGCTGGGGATCCCCGACGGAGACCAGTCCCATGGCCTCCACCGGACACACCTCCGCGCACGTGCCGCAGCCATTGCAGTCCGCGTCCATCACCTCTGCCAGGTAATTCGTGGTGGCGATGGGGCTCAGCACCGCGAACCGCTTGGCGGCCAACATGGCCTCGCAGCAGCAGCCGCAGCAGTTGCAGATGAAGCTCACCTGCTCGCGCACGTTCTCGCCGAACTGCACCAGGTTGTGCGCCACGGCCTGGTCCAGCAGGTCCATGCCCTCCGCCACATCCACCCGGCGGGCGATCCCGTGCCGGATGAGCGAACCCGCCGTGCCGTTGAAGGTCATACAGATCTCCATGGGCGCGTCGCAGGCCTTTCCGAGATGGGCCATCTTGTGCCGGCAGTAGCAGGTGCCAATGCCGATGTGGGAGGCCGTCCTGATCACCTCGGAGGCCCGCTCGTAGTCCATGACGTGGAGCGTGTCTCCGGGCAGCGCGCGCTCGTTCACGAAGGTCCGCCCCAGCTGAGTCTCTCCGCCGGCGAAGAGGGCCCGGACGAAGTCCTCCTCCACGTTCAGATACTGGTGGAACAACTCGGCCAGCAGCTTCTGGTCGTAGGTGTTCCCGACCCGCATCATGGAGAACTCGAAGAAGCCCGCCATGGGGGGCGGCAGCACGAAGACCCGCGTCCCATCGGGCTGTTCCAGGTCCAGCATCATCCCGCGATCCGCCAGGCGGTCCAGGATGTCCAGGCATGCCGTTTCAGCCAGGCGCCACACCTTGGCGGCGTGCGCGGCCGTGAAGGGACGGATGGGCAGCAGCGCCACCAGCCCCGCCTCCTCCTCCGTGAACAGGACCCGCAGGATCCGGTACAGGAGCTCCGTGGGCGGCGCCCCCTGGGGAAACCGGTTCAGCCGCTCGGCGAGCCGCCGGTGGCCTTCCTTCAGTGTGTGGTGGGCCATGGCGGGCCTCGATTCTTCCGTCGTTCAACCGTGGATTACCGCCCACTCTACCGAGAGAACACGCCGACCGCGAGCCGGCGAAGTGGCCGCACGTATCGAACCGTTCCGAGGCGCGCATCATCATGGGAACGCTCCGTCCGCCATCCATCCGCCTGGGGGCCCCATGAAGATCCGGTTTCGGATTCCCTTGCTGACTGGCCTCGTCCTCCTGGCCTTCCTCGCCTGTGGCCGGAAGCGGCCCGAGGACCAGGTGCGGGCCGCCTTCGAGCGCTGCCGCGCCGCCGTGGAGGCCGGGGATGCCAGCCGGGCGGCGGAGCCCCTCGATCCCACCTTCCGGGGCCCGGAGGGCATGGACCGTGGTACGGCCCAGCTCTTCCTGATGGGCACCCTCCGCCGCCAGAAGGTCGGTATCACCGTACTCCGCAATGAGGTCCGAGTGGAGGGACCGGAGGCCACCCAGGAGGTGGACCTGGTACTCACGGGCAAAGGCGGTGGCCTGCTGCCCGAGGATGCCTCCCGCCGGACCTTCCTGCTCCGGTGGCGGGAAACCGGCGGCCAGTGGAAACTCCTGGAGCTTCAGTCCCCGGACGGACGCTGATTCCAGCGCGAGAAGATCGGGGATCAGGCTCCCAGGTAGTCCATGAATTCTGCATGCTGATGGAAGGGCAACCGACCGGTCCGCAGCTCTTCCTCGATCATCTGGAGGCAGCGCGGTGCGGCGCGGAGCTCCCGAGAGGTCACCCCGAGCTGCCTCGCCCCCCGCAGGGCCTGCATCACCGCATCCGGGCGCCCCAACCGGTAGAGGGTCACCAGCAGCATGGCGTGGGCCTTGGCGTTGGAAGGATCCAGCTCCAGGGCATGAAGCAGCTGGATCCGGGTGGTTTCGAGCACGTCCTCCCGGACCTCCGCCGCGGAGTGCTGCGCCGCGGCGGAAGCAGAGAGACCGGACCCCGTCCCGCGGTCGGGGGTGGCCTTGGCGCCGGCGCCGGGGTGCGGAACCGGGAAAGGGGGCCTGGGGCCAGGAACCGACTTGATGGAGGGCATCCCCTTGGGCGGGGTTGGAGCCGAAGGCCCCATGGCCCCCGCGGCCCGCCCGAAGGGCCGGTTGAGCTTGAGGGCCACGGTGGGCTGCTCTCGGTCCCAGCGCCAGCTTGGCTCACGGGCGGCGCGCAGCACGGCGGCGAGATCCTCCGCGGTCTGGAATCGATTGCTGGGGTCCTTGGCCAGGGCGTGGCTGAGGATGCCCTGGATGTCCCGGCTGATGCCGCTCAGCCCCGTGGGTGGCAGGGGCGCGGGGTTCTCGTGCAGCAGCCGGTAGATCACGGAGCCGGGACTGGGGCCATCGAAGGGCGGGAAGCCCGCCAGGGACTCGTAGAGGATCACGCCCACGGCGAAGAGGTCGCTTCGCGCATCGGGCCGTCCACTCTGCAGGTACTCCGGCGCCATGTAGTTCACGGTGCCGAAGACCGTACCCTCATTCGTGGTGTCGGAGTTGCTGACCTTGGCCACGCCGAAGTCCAGGATCTTGGCCTGCAGATGCTGGCCATCCCACACCACCCGGATGTTGGAGGGCTTGATGTCCCGGTGCAGGATCTGGTGGCGGTGCGCCACGGCCAGCCCGTCGCAGACCTGCGCCAGCACGTCGAGGGTGTCCCGGGGCGAGAGCGTGCCTGCGTGCATGAGCGTGCCCAGATCCTCGCCCTTCACCAGCTCCATGGCCAGGTAGAGGACGCCCTGTTCTTCGCCCATCTCATGCACGGTGACAATGTTCGGGTGGTTGAGGACGCCCGCCGCCCGGGCCTCGGTGGCGAAGCGCTCCCGGGCCTCCGGCCCCAGGCTGGCGGAGGCCTGGATGACCTTGATGGCCACCTCGCGGCCGATGATGGGATCGCGGCCCACATAGACCTCGCCCATGCTGCCCTGGCCCAGGAGCCGGACGATCTCGAACTTGCCAAGGCGCGTCAGCACAGGCAGATCTCAGGGATACAGGCAGGGGTGCATGGTGGCTTGATCATCATCCAGCCCGCAGCTGGGCGTCCAGGGATTTTCCAGCCTGTCCAGACCCTCAGCCCTCGAAGGCGAGGAGCCAGGCCTCGTCCCGCACGGGAATGCCCAGGGCCTCGGCCTTGGCCAGCTTGGAGCCCGCCTTCTCCCCGGCCACCAGCACGGTCGTCTTGGCGGATACGCTTCCGGTGACCTTGGCGCCGAGCCGCTTCAGCAGGGCCTCGGCCTCCTCCCGCGACAGGGTCGGCAGGCTCCCCGTGACAACGGCGACTTCGCCGGAGAGCGGCAGGGCTCCGCGTTCCCTCGGTGCGGGCGGCGCAGGCTGGACACCGAGGGCCACGAGCCGCTCCGGCAGATCCGGATGCAGGGCCACGAAGGCCCGTACCGCCGCCGCCACCTTGGGACCGACCTCCTCCACCGCCTGCAGCCGGGCCTCTTCGGCGGCCCAGAGGGCCTCCAGGGAGGGATAGGCCTCCGCCAGCAGTTCCGCCGTGCGGACTCCGACCATCGGGATGCCCAGGGCGTGGATCCAGCGCGACAGGGGTTTGCGCCGAGCCCCGTCCAGGGCCGCCAGCAGGTTCTGGGCGGACTTCTCCGCCATCCGCTCCAGACCCGCGAGGTAGCCCAGGCCGAGCAGCGGCTCCTGAAGCAGCGAAAACAGCTCCCAGGGCTGGGTGAACCGGCGGGAGTCCACGATCTGCTCCACCAGCGCGTCCCCGAGGCCCTCGATGTCCAGGGCGGACCGGCCGCCGAAGTGGAGCATCCGTGCGGTGAGCTTGGCGGGACACTCGGGGTTGAGGCAGCGGATGGCCACCTCCTCCTCGTCCGTCTTGCCCACGGCGCCCCCGCACTCCGGGCAGACCGTGGGGATCTCGGGCGCGGGCAGGTCCCGCGCCGCCTCGCCGGGCACCAGCGCCACGACCTTGGGGATGACCTCCCCGCCCTTCTCGATGAAGACGCGGTGCCCCACCCGCAGGCCCAGCCGGGCCAGCTCGTCGGCGTTGTGCAGGGTGGCGCGCCGGACCGTGGAGCCCGCCACCTCCACCGCCTCCAGTTCCGCCACAGGCGTGAGCTTCCCCGTGCGGCCCACCTGCCAGGTGATGCCCAGCACGGTGGTCGTGGCCTGCAGGGCCGGGTACTTGAAGGCGATGGCCCAGCGGGGTACGCGGTCCGTCTCGCCCAGACGTTCCTGGAGGGCGAAGTCGACCACCTTGATCACCACGCCATCGGTGTCGAAGCGAAGAGCCAACCGTTCCCTCTCTTGACTCCGGATGAACCGAAGCATGTCCTCCATCGACCCGAAATCCCGTGCCGGCATCCGAGCGAACCCCCAATCCGTGATCTGCGCCATGGCCGCAGCCTGACCTGTTTCGGGGGGGTCCTGCCAACCGCCACTCCAGATCACCTGCCATGGCATGAAGAAGAGGTTTCGGGGGCGAACTTCCCGGCTATCGAGCAGCTTCAAGGTTCCACTGGCCGCATTGCGGGGATTCGCAAATCGAGGCAGGCCTTCTGCGTCTCGATACCGGTTCAAGTCCTCCCAGCTCTTCCGAGGCATGAAGACTTCTCCGCGGACCGTGAGGCTTTCGGGGGCCTCTTCCGGCAGCACCACGGGAATGTCCCCGATGACTTCGGCATTGTTCGTGACCAGCTCACCGGTCTCGCCATCACCCCGGGTCACGGCCTCCACCAGCTTCCGATTCTCGTAGCGGAGCGACAGGGATAAGCCGTCCACCTTCAATTCGGCGGCATACCAAGGCTTGGCGTCGGGGGCGAGCTTCCGCCACTTCGCCTCCCAGGCCCGCAGTTCCGCCTCGGAATAGGCGTTGTCGAGGCTGAGCATGGGACGGGCGTGGCGGCGCTTCTCGAACGCGTCCACCGGCGGCGCCCCCACGCGCAACGTCGGGCTATTCGGATCCGCCAGCTCGGGATGGGCCGCCTCCAGCTCCCGCAGCTCCCGCTCCAGGGCGTCGTACTGGGCATCCGAGAGCACCGGCTGGTCGAGGACGTAGTACCGGTAGCGGTGCGTCCGCACCTGGTCGGCCAGTTCGCGCATCCGGTCCCGAAGTTCCATCACTTCACCTTAGCCCGATGCAGGACGCCCATCACCAGGCCCAGGGCCAGAAAGAAGCTGAGGGTGCTGCTGCCGCCTGCACTGAAGAAGGGCAGCACCATGCCCTTGTTGGGCAGGGCCCCGGCCACCATGCCCACGTTCACCAGCAGGTGCAGGCCGAAGATGGCGGCGGCGCCGGCGCAGAAGTAGGCCTCCGCCGCCGTGCGCGCCTCCGCCGCCGCGTCGAACAGGCGGGAGAGCAACAGGCCGAAGAGCCCCAGAACGAAGAGGACACCCAGGAAGCCACGCTCCTCGGCCCACACACTGAAGGCGAAGTCGGTGGTCTTCACAGGCAGGAAATTGAGCTGGGTCTGGGAACCGCTGGTGAAGCCCTTCCCGAAGAGGCCGCCGGACCCGATGGCGATGCGGCTCTGGTTCACCTGGTAGCCCTTGCCCTGGAGATCGGCGGAGGGATCCAGGAAGATCATCACCCGCTGCTTCTGGTAGGGCTTCAGGACGAATTTCCAGGCGCCCACCCCCCCCACCGCCGCCACCACGACCAACAGCAGCACCCAGCGCATCCGCAGCCCCTTCATGAGCGGGATGAGCAGGAGGATGGGGAGGAAGCTGAGGGCCATGCCCAGGTCCGGTTGCCGCTGGACCAGCAGCATGGGAAAGGCCACCAGGCCCGCGATGCCCAGCAGCTCCATGCGCCCGATGGCTTCCGCGGTCCGGGTGCCGAGGCGGTAGGACACGTAGAGCAGGGTGACCCACTTCATCAGCTCCGAGGGCTGGAAGGTCTGACCGGCGATGACGAACCAGCGGGTGGATCCACCGATCTTCCGGCCCACCACCAGGACCGCCGCCAGGGCCACCAGACCCAACAGGTAGGCGGGGAAGCTGAACCGGAAGACGCGCCGGGGGTCCACGGCGGAGAGCAGGACCATGAGCGAGAAACCGAGCAGGTTCCAGAGGCTCTGCTTGAGCCAGATCCCGGCCTGGGGCGTGTTCCGGCCTGCCGAATAGAGGGTCAGGGTGCCCAGCGCCATGAGGGCCAGCAGCACCCAGAGCAGGCGCGGATCCAGGCTGCGGAGGCGCTCCCTCATGCCCAGTCGCGATCAAGGATAGAGATCCACCACAGAGGCACCGAGCCCACGGAGGTGTCACGGAGGCCTCCGTGTTCCCTCCGTGCATGGGCCGGCCGGAGGCCGCTTCCGGCGTAGCCGGAAGCCACGGGAGGCGCCGGGCCCGGATCCTTTTGGGGGAATCCGCACCCGGCGCCTCCCGTGTGCCCATGCTCCGTGGCTCCGTGGTGGATCCTTTCTTGTTGAACGCGAACCGTTATCATTTCGCCTCCTGGGGCTCGGGGCTGAACGGGTCCACCAGCCGGCCCCGCGGCGGCGGAATGGGATGCTTGAGGCGATTCACGAACCAGTACTGCACGAGCTTGGCCGCAATCGGGGCAGCAGCGGTGGAACCGAAGCCGGCGTTCTCCACCACCACGGCGAAGGCGATCTGGGGGTGTTCCCGCGGGGCGTAGCCCGCGAACAGGGCATGGTCCTTCAGATGCTTGGCCTGGCGGGCGTAGTGGGCCCGGTCCACGAAGGTGGCCACCTGGGCGGTGCCCGTCTTGCCCGAGAAGGGGATCTCCTTGGCAATCTCGCGCACGAAGGGATTGGCAGCGGCCGTTCCGCTCTGCACCACCTCGGAGAGCCCCTCGTCCAGCACGGACCAGAGGCGGGGATCCAGCCCCGTCTCCCGGGAGGGCGACGGGGGCGCGGGTTCCAGGGCGTTGGTCTGGTCGTTTCGGAGCCCCATGAAGAGATGGGGGGTGAGCAGGCGGCCCTTGGTGGCCAGCAGGGCGTAGAACCTCGCCAGGCCCAGGGGCGTCACCCCCACGGCGCCCTGGCCGATGCCCACGCTGATCGTCTCCCCGGCGTACCACTTGGGATCCCGCGGCGAGGCCTTGGCCTTCCAGGCCCGGCTGGGGATGCGGGATCGCTTCTCCCGGGGCAGGTCGATGCCGGTGAGTTCCGTGAGGCCGTACTTCTCCGCGGTGGCGTAGATGTCGTCGATATCGAGCATCGAGGCCACCGTGTAGAAATAGACATCGCAGCTCTGGGCGATGGCCTGCACCAGATTGAGCGCACCATGGCCCGTGGGCTTGTCGCAGCGGAATTCCCGGCCGTAGAAATTCTTCTTCCCGGAGCAGTAGATCACCGTCTGCGGGGTGATCACGCCCTTCTCCAGCGCGGTCAGGGCCACCAGGAGTTTGAAGGTGGAACCCGGGGCGTAGATGCCCTGGATCGCCCGGTTGATCATAGGCCGGGCCGGATTCCGCAGGTAGCGGTCGACCATCTCCTGGCTGAGCCGGTTCAGGAAGAGGTTCGGATCGTAGGAGGGACTGGAGTACATCGCCAGCACCCCGCCATCGCGGAGATCGAGCACCACGGCGGCCCCGGCCTCGCCCACATAGGCGTCCTGAAGCACCTTCTGGAGTCCGGCATCGAGGGTGAGGAAGACCGTATGTCCCGGAATGGCATCCACCTGCCCGAAGCTGGCCACCTCCTGGCCCAGTTGGTCCACGAGGATGCGCTTCTGCCCATCGATGCCCTTCAGCCGGTCATTGCCGCTGGCCTCGTAGCCGTCCTTCCCGATGGTCTCGCCCAGGTGGTAGAGGCCCGGCTTGGCCTTCATCAGGTCCTCGTCCACCTCGCCCACGTAGCCGAGGACGTGGCCCGCCAACTCGTCGCCCAGGTAGACTCGGCGGGGCGCCACTTCCATGCTGAGGAAGGGGAATCGCGCCCGCACTCGCTCCGCCACGGCGATGTCGGACTCGTCCATGTTCTCTTTCAGCACGAGGGGTCGCCCCTTCCCGGCGGCGCGGTAGATCTGGATCTTGCGGGCCAGGGCGGCGGGATCCACCTGGAGCGCCTGGGCCAGGGCCTCCACCACCTCGGGTTTCGAGGGCAGATCCTCCCGCTGGATGACCAGATGCAGGGCGCGGCGGTTGTCCACCAACCGATAACCGTTGCGGTCCAGTACCAGTCCCCGGGGCGCCGGGACTGGCCGGACCTTCACCGCCTGCTGCAGGGCCAGTTGCTTGAACTCCGCGTGCCGCACCAGCTGGAGCCAGGCATAGATCAGCCCCAGCATGAGCACCAGACCCCAGGCCAGGGTGCGGAAGACGCCCAGCCGGCGTTGGAGCAGAAGGCGCTGGTGGGGATCCATCTCAGCGCCTTCGGGGGGAGGCGCCGGCGTAGAGCAGGCGCCAGAGAACCCAGCCCCAGAGGGGCAGGGTCACCAGCGCCCAGGCCCAGCCGCTGCCCCAGGGATGCGGACCCGCCGCCAGGCGGACGGCCCCATGCACGAGCAGGGTGTGAAGCACGGCGAGGGCCGCCAGTCTGGCCAGCCAGCCCTTCAGATGCTCGACGGGCCACCGGCCGGCGATCCAGGCCACCAGCAGGGCCACCGTCATGTCGGCCCAGGGTGTGCCGCCCATGTGTGGATAGAGCCGCAGGGCCCCCTCCAGTGCCCAGCCGCCCGCCGCGGCCCAGAGCGCCGTGCGCAGCGGCGCTCCGATCCTCGGCGCCAGGGCCAGGATGAGCATCACGTGGAAGACGGCCTGCAATCTGGGAAAGGGCGCACACAGGAAGACCAGGGCCAGGGCCAACCCACACAGCAGATCCTGGCGCCCGGACTGGGCCACGGGCCGGCTCATGGCGTCCCCCGTTTCCGGGCCGGGCGCTGTTCCGGCGCCACAAAGGGTTCCTGCACCTCCAGCGGCGGCTGGGGCGGCAGGAGAAGGACGAGGCGGATCCGGTCGAGCGGCGCGGAGAGCTGCACGGTCACGCGGAGCTCCAGGTCGCCCTTGACCACCTGGCTCACGTAGCCCACCAGCAGCCCCCGGGGAAACACCCGGTCCAGCCCCGAGGTGAGCACCGCCTCACCCACCTGCACCACCTCCTGATTGCTGATGTAGCGGATGGCGGCCCGGCCGGAGCCTAACCCCTGCAGGACGCCCGTGGCGCGGCTGCGGGCCAGCATCACGGCCAGGGAGGCGTTGGGCGCATCGGCCGGCAGCACCTTCGATTGGGTGGGCCCCACCGACCAGAGTCGGCCCACCACACCCTCGGGCACCAGCACCCCCTGGTCCGGCATGAGACCCTGCTCCCGGCCCCCGTCCAGGATCAGGCCTCCGAAGGCCTCCGGACGGGTGCTGTGGATGACCCGAGCGGCGCTGAGTTGGAGCGGGATCTGCCGGCGCAGCCCGAGCAGGCGCTCGGCCTCGTCCGTTTCCGTGAGCCGGGGTGCCTGCTGGGCGGCGCCAAGCTCAAGCGCCGCCACCTGGGCCCGCAGCCGCGCGTTCTCCGCCTGCAGCTCAGCGTAGGACCGACGCTGTTCGCGCCGCTTCTCCCGCCAGGCCTCCCACCCGGAGGCCACCCGCTGGGCAGGGCGGGCGATGAGCCCGGCGGTCCGGGCCCAGAGCTCCCCCGGACGCTGGCCGAAGAGCGCCCACAGGCCGTGTCCCGTCCAGAGGAGAATCAGCGCGTAGCGCCGCCGCCCCGCAGGGTTCCATCCCCAGTTGGACGCGCGGATCGCCATGCCCCACCCCGGGGCTAGTCGAGAATCTGGATGCGGCGCAGGAGCGGGATGTTCTCCAGCAGCACCGCCGTGCCGCGCACCACGGCCGTCTGCGGATCCTCGGCCCGGAACACCGGGAGATGGGTCTCCTTGCGGAGCCGCTCATCGAGGCCCTGGATCAGGGAGCCGCCCCCCGTGAGGCAGATCCCCCGCTCGATGAGGTCCGCCGCCAGCTGGGGCGGCGTCTCGTTCAGGGCCTTGCGGACCAGATCGATGATCGCGTTGATGGGCTCCGCCAGGGCTTCGCGGATCTCCGCATCGTTCAGGGTGAGCGTCTTCGGCAGGCCCTCGAACTGGTCCCGTCCGCTCACTTCCATGGTCCGGGAGAACTCGGTGGGGAAGGCCGAGCCCAGTGCCCATTTCACCTCTTCGGCCGAGGCCTCGGATATGAGCACGTTGTACTTCTCGCGGATGTACTTGGTGATGGCCTCGTCCATCTCATCGCCCGCGATGAGGATGGAATCCGAGAACACCTTGCCGTTGTAGCTGATCACGGCCACGTCGGTGGTGCCGCCGCCGATGTCCAGGATCATGCAGCCGCGCTTCTCGTTGATGGCCAGTCCGGCGCCGATGGCGGCCACCATGGTCTGGTCCACCAGGAACACTTCGCCCGCCTTGGCGTCGTAGCAGCACTGCCGCACGGCCCGGCGGGCCACCTGGTGGGCACGGGGAGGCACGCTCACCACGATGCGGGTCCGAGCGACACCGCGGTTCGGGCGGGCCTTCATGATGAACTGCGCCAGCATCTTCTCCGCCGCATCCACCTCGAAGATCATGCCGTCCTTCATGGGCCGGATCGTCTTCACGCCCTGGGGGGCCCGGCCCAGCAGCTGCTTGGCCTCGTCGCCCACCGCCTCCACCTCGTGGGTCACGGTGTTCATGGCCACGATGGAGGGCTCATAGATGACGATGCGGCCCGCCTGTTTGGTGTGGATCAGGGTCGACGCCGTGCCGAGGTCGATGGCGAGGTCCGCATTGAAGAGATTGGACCAGAACTGGCTGGAAAAAATACTGGCCACGTGGCGCTCCCGGAGAACCCCTTAGGGTGCCACGAACGGGGCCCCGGGGCCATCAACCCGGCCGGGGAATCTACTCCACCGCCGCCAGCAGCTCCTTGACCAGCAGATCCCCGTCCAGGCGCTGGGGGAGTTCCTTGTGGTAGCCGCGGACCCAGCGCCCCCCGTTCACCAGCAGGAACGGAATGGCCCGCTTGCCGGTCTCCCGCTCCAGCTTCTCCGCGGCGCCGGGGACGGTCTCGATGTCCACCTTCCGGTAGGCCACCCGATGCTCCGCCAGCCAGGCCTCCAGGCGGCGGCAATCCGGGCACCAGACGGCGCTGTAGACCTCCAGATCGAGGGCGGCCAGGTCTTCAATTCGGCTCATGGGATCCTCCGGAAGCTGTCATTCTGGGACCATTCCGCTGTCCCGGGGGATCCATGACCAACCGTTCCATCATCACCGGCCTCGCCCTTCCGGCGGCCCTCGCCTTGACCCTGGGTTGCGGGAAAGCCCCCCAGGACAAGAGCCAGGTCATCGCCACCGCGGGCAGCGAGAAGATCACCGAAACGGACTTCAAGGAACTGGTGAACGCCCTCTCCCCCGATGCGGCCAAGGCCACGGCCTTCCTGCAGGATCCCGCCGCCCGCGAAGCCCGGGCCGAGCTGGCCGATCAGCTGGCCATGCAGAAGGCCATCGTGGCCTACGCGAACCTGCAGGGTCTCCCGAAGGATCCCTTGATCCAGCGGCAGCTCGAGCGTGCCCAGGCCCAGGTCTACTTCCAGTCCATGATCCAGAAGCGGCTGGCGGGCGCCGAGCCCACCGATGCCCAGCTCCAGGCCCTCTATGACGAACGGGTGGCCGCCATGAAGGCCCAGGGCCAGACCACCGCCGCCCCGCCCTTCGAGCAGGTGAAGTCCCAGTTGCCCAACCTGTGGCGCCAGCAGCGGACCCAGGAGATCACCCAGGAGCTCCAGAAGGAGATCCGGGCGCGCATCCCCATCACCCTGGCCGACGGCTACAAGCCCGTGGGCCAGTAGTCGCCCTGCGCGTCCAATCCGTCAGGGATTCAGTCCAGACGACGGCCCCCGCTCACGCCGGTCATCGTGACCCTGGTCGCGTCGCTGGTCGTGATCATGGTCGCGCCTCTGCTCGGGCCTTGGCCTGTCGTCGCCTTATTTCTTGTTTCCGAACACCAGGAGCGCACCGCCCGCCGCCAATGCCGCAAGGCTGACCCAGATGGGTACGTTGATCCTCTCCTTGTCCTGCACGCGCAGCAGGATGGGGCCAACGGTCGCCTCATGGGTTCGCCGGGTGTAGGTGAACCCCCCGTAGATCAAGCCAAGAACCCCACCCACCAGCAGCAAGATTCCCAATCGGCCGGCACCGGTCATTTCAACTCCCATCCCTGTTGAAACCATGACGATCAGCTGGTTTGGCATCCGTCCAGACGATCTGATTGGCCCCTACTCCCATTTCAAATGGCGCGGAAGCTAGGGTTCGCGATGGTGGTTCCCCCGCTCACCGCCCTTGCCATGGCCTCCGCGATGGTGAGAGCCACGGCCGTGCTCTCGGTGCCAGCGGCTGTAGTCATCCCCTTCCACCATCCTCTGGTGGGACCAATGCCCGGGCTCGTACCGATAGGCCCCTTCCTCTCGCCGGTACCGGGGCCTGACCCAACTCGCACCCCGTTGGTCCGGCCGTTCCCAACGTCCAGCAGACCAGGCCCAGCGGTCGCCCTGACGATCCCAGTAGCCCTGGATCCACACATGGCTCCGGTCGGGCCGTGGCGAGCGGATCTCCCGCCGCAGCGGCGGCGGCGCATCGGGAGCGATGCGGATCCGCACAGCCCCGAGGTCCACCCCGATCCGGATTTGGGCCACCGCAGGCACCCAGCCGCTCGCCGCGAGTACGGCGGGAATCATCAGGTTTACCAAGCGCATTTTCATGGGGCCTCCTCGACCAAGGGTCAAAGAGCATGTACCGTGCCCGAGCCACAACATTATTTATTGAATCATTTATATTTGGCGATCGCCGCTACCCAGAACCCAGACCCCATCAGAATGATATGATCGCCCCATCAATTCGATGGGGCCAGTTGCAGCCATCTCCGACCCTCTGCGTCGGGTGCTGAAGGCCGAAGACCCGAAGACGATGCAGCTCGCCCGCGATGGCCTTCCCAGCACGCAAACCACCCAGGCGCCACCACACGAAGGCCCCGGCATTACCCGGGGCCTAAGCGTTTGCTTTCACTGGTGCCTGGAGACGGAATTGAACCGCCGACACATGGATTTTCAGTCCATTGCTCTACCAACTGAGCTACCCAGGCGCGGAGGGACAGGATAGCAGGGGCAGGTGCATTTTCAAGTGCCGAAAGTTCGTGTACTGGTGCATCCTCAATGGTTCCAAGTGAGGATGTCATGGCCCGCCCCACCAAGCATCGCGAGATCCAGGTTCAGAAGCCGGCGCAGAGCCTGGCGCACTTCCAGGCCAAGCTGGGCCAGGGCGAGGGGCCCGATGCCACCCTCCTGAAGCCCATCCTCATCGGCGTGGCCGTGGTGGTGGCCTGCGGCTTGGCCTATGGCGGCTGGCAGGCCTACCGTGGCCAGGCCATCGAGAAGCACGAAGCGGCCCTTGCCCTCCTCCAGCAGGCTGTGGATGGCGACGGGATCACCCCGGTCGCCCCCGCGGACGCCGAGAAGCTGATGCGTGCGCGTCTACCCCAGTTGGAGGCCCTCGCCGCCTCCGCCCCCGCCTCCCGGAAGGCCATCGCCGAGGGCTTGGTGAATACCTGGCGCCTCAGCCTGGACGGCAAGACCCCGGCCCTGCCGCCCGAACATGGCCCCTGGGGGCGCATCCGCCTGGCCGAGCGGGCCATCGCCCTGGGCCAGGCCCAGGAGGCCCGGACCCAGCTCGACCCCCTGCGCGCCAAGGCCAATCCCGGCCAGCCCTGGGCCGAAGCCTACTGGACCGGCGTGCTGGATGCCGACCGCGTGGCCGGGGATCGCACCCAGGCCTGGAAGGATCTGGCGGCCTACAAGGCCCGGTTCAAGGGCAAGCACGACGCCACGGCCCTGGACAACCTCCTCCAGAGCATCTGATACCGATTCGCTTTCAGAAACGAAGGATCCACCACGGAGGCACGGAGCATGGGCACACGAGAGGCGCCGGGCTCGGATTCCCCCAAAAGGATCAGCGCCCGGCGCCTCTCGTGGCTTCCGGCGCAGCCGGAAGCGGCCTCCGGCCTGCCCATGATGGAGGTTCACGGAGGCCTCCGTGCCACCTCCGTGGACTCGGTGCCTCAGTGGTGGATCTCTATCATTGACGGCGGTCTGGTCTGAGCCGGCCGCGGGCGGGAGTTCCCATGCGGATGTATGACCTCATCTACACCAAGAAGACCGGCGGTGCGCTGTCGGCCGAGCAGATCGCCTTCTGGGTGAAGGGTGCCGCCGACGGTTCCCTCCCCGACGAACAGAGCGCGGCCCTCCTCATGGCCATCTGCTGGCGAGGCATGAGCACCGAAGAGACCCTCGCCCTCACCCTGGCCATGCGGGATTCCGGCAAGCGGTTGGATCTCTCCGCCATCCCCGGCCTGAAGGTGGACAAGCACAGCACCGGCGGCGTGGGCGACAAGACCACCCTCATCCTCGGCCCCATCGTGGCGGCCTGCGGGGTGCCCTGCCCCATGTTCAGCGGCCGGGGCCTGGGCCACACCGGCGGCACGGTGGACAAGTTCGCGGCCATCCCCGGCCTGAAGGTCGAGCTGAGCGAGGCCGAGTTCCTGCGCAGCCTCGCCGAGACTCGCTTCGCCAACTCCGCCCAGACCGCCGACATCGCGCCGGCGGACCGGAAGCTCTACGCCCTGCGGGACATCACCGCCACCGTGGAGAGCATCCCCCTCATCACCGCCAGCATCATGTCCAAGAAGCTGGCCGGCGGCGCGGACGCCCTGGTGCTGGATGTGAAGTGCGGCGGCTCCGCGTTCATGAAGACGCAGGCGGAGGCCCGCGCCCTGGCCCAGAGCATGGTGGATGTGGGCACCGCCCACGGCATGCAGATCCGCGCCCTGGTCACCCGCATGGACGCGCCCCTGGGCTGGGCCATCGGCAACGCGCTGGAGGTCATGGAATCCGTCGAGATCCTCCGCGGCGAGCACGGCGAGTCCGAACTGGCTCAGATGAGCTTCCGGCTGGCCGCCGAGATGCTCATCATGGGCGGCGCCGCCCGCACCCTCGACGAGGCCCTGGGCCTGGTCCAGACCAGCATCAAGAAGGGGACGGCCCTGGCGACCCTCCGCCGCTTCGTCGCCTTGAACAGCGGAGACCCGAAGGCCCTCGACGACTTCAGCCGCCTGCCCCAGGCCGGTCAAGTGGTGGAGATCCGCGCCGACCGCGCCGGCCACATCACCGCCATCGATGGCCGGGCCCTCGGCCTCCTCGCCATGGACCTGGGTGCCGGGCGCCGCGACCGGAATGACATCCTCGACCTCGGCGTGGGCCTGCGGGTCCTGGCCCAGGTGGGCCGCCCCGTCGCGGCCGGTGAACCCCTCTTCCGTGTCCACGCCAAGGCCGGGGCCCGCATCGACCCCGCCCCCTATCTCGCCACCCTCCGCATCAGCGCCGAACCCGTAACCCCCGCCCCCTGGCTGCTCGAGACCCTGGGCTGCTGAACGGGTTTCTCTGCCGAGTCGAACCGGTCGTTCGAGACGGAAAGCAGACCTCGCAAGCTGACATACAGTCGCAAAGTCGGAATGTGGGTGCTGACAAGATGAATCGGGTTCCCGGCGATTTTAAGAAATTCACAAAAATTCACACCCACATCGCTACAATCACCCATTGCCACCCTAGCTCTTTCCCCCCTCCGGCCCCTGTTCCCGCCCCTAGCCGGGGCAACCACTCCCCCCACGGGGGCCCGGACGCTTTTCACCGCGGAGTCACCTTTTCGGCTCCGGTTTCCTGGAGGATGCGATGCATCTCTTGAATAACCGCTTGGGTCGAATCTCGGCCCTCCTGGTGCTCGGCAGCGCTGTGGCCATGGCCCAGGGCACGCAGACCGCCAACGTGTCGGGCAGCGTGGTGGACCCCTCGGGTGCCCCCGTCGCCGGCGTCACCGTCCGCCTCACCTCGCCCTCCCTGCAGGGCGTGCGCACCTACACCACGGATGCGGCCGGCAAGTTCATCGCCCGCCTCCTGCCTCCCGGCTTCTACACCATCGCCCTGAACAAGGACGGCATGGAAATGCAGAAGGTCCAGGAGCGGATCGGCGTGGATCAGACCTTCGCCCCCCGCATCACCATGGTCAAGTCCGGTGCCGCCGTGGTGGAAGTGGTCGCCGCCGCGCCCGCCGTGGACAAGACCGACGTCAAGACCGCCACCAACTACCGCAATGACAAGGTCGACCAGCTGCCCACCGCCAACCGCAGCATGGAGACCGTGGCCCTGCTCACCCCTGGTGTCACCACCGGTGTGGGCGGGCGCGTGCAGATCGCCGGCGCCATGACCTCCGGCAACCTCTACCTGCTGGACGGCCAGAACATCGCCGATGCCACCTACAACACCCGTGGCGTCGCCGTGATCGACGACTCCATCGAGGAAACCCAGGTGATCACGGGCGCCATGTCCGCCGAGTACGGCGATGTGGAAGGCGGCGTCATCAACTCCATCACCAAGTCCGGCGGCAACGAGTTCACCGGCTCGCTGCGCTGGGAACTCTCCAACCCCGACTGGAGCGCCGTCACCCCGTACCAGAACCGCGCGGTGGCCAACATTCTGGGCGAGACCAAGACCCTGAACGTGACCGGCCCCATCCTCAAGGACAAGCTCTGGTTCGCAGCCTCCTACTTCACCACCAAATCCAACGGCACGGGCACCATTGGCTACAACCTTAATTCCGATGTCCTTGGCCTGGGAGCTAGCAATATCCTGCCGCCCCATATCAACACGGGCTATGGGTCCAACTACACCACGGGCCACAACGAGATCCGCCGCCAGGCCAAGCTGACCTGGGCCATCAACCAGGACCACACCCTGGTGGCTTCCTACATGCGGAACGAAACGGACGATGTCAACCGCAACTACTACGCCGGTGAACAGGCCGCCCTGGTGCCTCAGATCAGCACTTCGGCCTTCTTCAACGTCGCCCTGCGGTCCTCCTGGGCCAGCAACTTCACCACGGAACTGCGCTTCGGCCACAAGCAGCAGCGCCTCACCGCCGGCGGCGCCGCGAATGGCCAGAGCCCCATCTTCTCGGACGATATCTACTATGCCGGCGGAGGTAGCAACTTCTACAATAACGGCATCTTCAGCAGCGCGGATGGCGGTGACAACCGCAACAACAACACCGCCAACCTCAAGGCCAGCCTCTTCTGGGATGGCGCCGGCAGCCACCAGACCGACTTCGGCCTCGACTACACCAACGAAGTGCGTCGCGCCCAGAACCAGCAGAGCCCCACGGGGTACATTTTCGAAGCTGGGGGCGTGAATCTGGATACGCGAATGGCCATCCCCACGGCCGTGTGGACCTTCAAGACCACCCTTGGCGCCACCAACAACTACTCCTACGGCCTCTACGTCAACGACAAGTGGAGCCTGGACCAGCACTGGAACTTCCAGATGGGCCTGCGCTGGGACAAGTACAAGGCCGATAACGAGAACGGCAAGGAATCCGCCGGGGCCGATGGCCTGTCCCCCCGCCTGGGTGCCACCTACGACCTGTTCGGCGACAGCAAGCACATCTTCAAGGCCAGCTATGCCCGCTACAACGCCAAGGTGCTGGAGACGGTCACCGGCGCGGTCAGTGGCGTGGGCAACCCCACGGAAATCGACTACTTGTCAACCACTTTCCTTGCGACTGATCCGGCCAACGGAGGGAATTGGGATCCCGCCAACATCTTGAGTTTCGCGAATCTTCAGAATCTGAGCAACTATGGCATCGGCCAGGCGGCCTACATTTCTTACTACAACGATCCCACCCTCAACGTGCGTCTCAACAACAAGCTGAAGGCCCCCACGGTGGATGAGTACCAGGCCAGCTACGCCTATTCCTTCGATTGGGCCAGCATCGGCAACGGCTTCATCAAGGTGACCGGCACCTACAAGAACTGGAAGAACCTCATCGACGTCACTGCGGGCAACAGTGGAACCGTGCAAGATCCCACGGGTGCCAATATCTATGTCAGCGTCTGGGACAACAACCCGGATGCCAAGCGCACCTATCGCGATTTGGTGCTGGAAGGCCAGTTCAATCGTAATGGCTGGACCACGGGCGGCAACATCACCTGGAGCAGCCTGAAGGGCAACTACCAAGGTGAAGGCACCTACACCCCCGGCAGCGGCCAGGGCATCAATGCCTGGAATGTCCAGAACGGCGTGAACATGTTCGACAAGAACATGTTCCATCCCTACGGCTACCTGACCGGCCACGATCCGATCCGCATGCGCTTCACAGCATCCAAGGTGTATGAGAACGCCTTCGGCAAGACCACCATGGGCTGGATCTACCGTTTCGACGCTGGATCCCACTACAGCATCGCGCGAGGCCTCAAGCGTTCGCAGGTGAATCCTGCGCTTTCTTCTCAAGCCGGTAGCAGCTTCACTCAATACAACAATAGCACCTGGGGACAGGGGGTTTTCCCATCTCAGGCCTACGTAGACCTGGCCCTCACCCAGGACTTCCCGCTCATCAAGGTGGGCGGACGGACTGTGTATGCCTTCGGCAAGGTGGTCATCCAGAACGTGTTCAACCACCAGCAGCAGATCGCTTTCAACACGGCCTATCAATCCCCTTCAAGCACTATCTACCCCTACCCGAATGCGACCAGCGCCCCCTGGGTGCCCGCCTCCACTTTTGGTACCGCGACCTCCAGTGCCTACTACGGCCAGGCCCGCACGATCGTGGCATCCGCCGGCTTCCGCTTCTAGAGGGAACGCCGCTTCAAAAAAGAGGCCCGAAAGGGCCTCTTTTTTCTTGTACCCCTTCCGCACCGATGCCCCTCGAAGAGATGGGTCAAGGTCCGTATGTCCCCTCAATAAATGAGGTAACTTTTCAGTGAACAGAAAATACTTTGTGTGACGGCGGGAACCTGACTTATCCTTAACGCCACTTGCTCCCGCTCTTTCTGATGCATGGCTGATCTGAGGTTCCTGGTGATCGACGGGGGTCGATACAGAGACGCAGATCCATGGATTCCCCACCCCATCCTCCGCTCGGTGGATGGGGCCCCCCTCCCCGGTACAACCCGCGGCCCCGCCGCATCTCATAGGAGTTCCCTTATGAACCGAATCTTTACGAGGCTGGGCCTGACGGCCGCTGCCATCGTGGCAGGCGCCGGCACCTTTGCCCACGCCCAGACGGCCACGACCGGCGGCATGAGCGGCACGATCACCGACAAGGCCGGTGCTCCTGTCGCCGGTGCACTGGTGCGCCTGACCTCGACCCAGACGTCCCGCACCTTCGTCACCGGGACCGACGGCTCCTTCCGCATGGGCCTCCTGAACCCCGGTGCCTGGACTGTCGAAGTCACCAAGTCCGGCTTCCAGAAGTTCACCCAGACCGTCGACGTCCTGGTGAACCAGGTCCAGCCCATCTCCATCAAGATGGCTGGCGAGGCTGCCACGGTGGTCGAAGTGCTCGGCACCGCCACCACCATCGACAACACCACGACCCAGACGGGCCTGGTGACCTCCATGGACACCCTGTCCTCGATCCCCATGGGCCGCGACATCAGCGCCGTCACCATGCTGGCCCCCGGCGTGGTCCAGGGCGGCACCTTCGGAACCGGTCTCGGACAACACAACGATGCCTCTATCGGTGGCGGCTCCGGCGCCGAGAACTCCTACGTCGTGGATGGCCTCTCCACCACAAACACCGCCCGCGGCTTCCAGGGCACCCAGCTCGTCACCAACTTCATCGATCAGGTGGAAGTGCAGACCGGCGGCTTCAAGCCCGAATTCAGCGCCCTGGGCGGCGTGGTCAATGCCATCACCAAGTCCGGCTCCAACACCTTCAAGGGCTCTTCCTGGCTCACCTGGGATGCCATCGGCATCCAGGCCGTGCCCAAACATAACGAGTATTTCAAGCAGGACGCGCCCAGCAGCCGCTACGACATCGGTGCCGAGGTGGGTGGCCCCATCATCAAGGACAAGCTCTTCTTCTTCCTGGGCGTGGACGGCAGCAAGACCCAGGCGAGCGAGAGCAACAACCTGCCCAACCGGAGCGGTCTCCGCAACGGGGACGAGACCATCGATACCTACCAGATCCTTGGCAAGATCAACTGGTACCTCACCCAGGATCAGCAGTTCACCTTCTCGACGAACCTCAACAGCAGCAAAGACGATTGGCCCAAGCAGTACCCGGCCACCCTGGGCAATGCACAGTTGGGCTATAACGCGAAACTGGACACCCAGAACTTCGTCGTGAACTACGACTGGACCATCAGCCCCAGCCTGTTCCTCAGCGCCAAGCTGGGCACCACCCAGTTCAAGACCACCACGAATCCCACCGACATGACGGACATTCGCGTCACCGACTACGCGTGGGAGGCCTACGGCCCGGGCAGCGTCAATGATCCCGCCAATGCCGGTTCCGGCCTCGCCTTCGTCCGCGGTGGCGCGGGCTACCAGGTCGGCGAAGACAAGACCCAGACCACCCAGGCTCGGATCGATCTGAGCTGGTTCGTGGGCGACCACAACATGAAGTTCGGCCTGTCCCAGCTCGTCTCCAAATACACGGAGGTCGCATCTACTTCCGGTGGTGAGCGCGTCCAGATCAACGCGATCTCGAAACCCTCCAGCACTCAGGTCATCCGGCAGTTCCTCCACACGAACGCCACCGTGAAGGAGATCATGAACGCGGTCTACGCCCAGGACACCTGGGATGTGGGCGGGGGCGTCAAGCTGATGTATGGCTTCCGCTTCGAGACCCAGGACCAGCGGGATCTGAATGACCAGAGCTTCCTGAAGTTCGACAAGTTCAGCGACTACGTCCAGCCCCGCCTGGGCTTCACCTGGGATGTCAACCAGGACGGCAAGACCAAGATCAGCGGCAACTACGCCAAGTACTTCGAGCAGATTCCCCAGCGCATGGCCATCCGGGTCTACGCCAATGAGACCTACCTGCGCTACAACTACAAGGGGAGCAACTCCACCTATGACAATGCGACGGGAGCCTACACCTACGGAGCGACCCCCGATAGCATCACGGACTACGGCACGCCCTTCAGCTTCGATCCCATTGCCGTGGGCGTGAAACTCCCCGAGCGCAACGAATACATCCTGGGCGTCGACCACACCCTGCCCAGCGGCTGGACGGTCGGCCTCCATGGACATTACCGTGAGCTGAAGAACCCCATGGAAGACCAGGTCTTCACCGACGGCTACGGCAACCCCTACGATGAGGGCCCGGCCATTTCCTACGACAGCGCGGGTAACCCCAATTTCGGCGCCGGCGCGGCCGTCATTGGCAACCCCGGTGGCTTCCAGCAGTGGCGACCCAATCCCAAGAGCATGACGCTGTTCCTCCTCAAGCAGGGCATCACCACCAACAACTACGGCATTGACATGCTGAAGTACTACAACCCTGCCACCGGCCTCTTCACCGTTTCGAACACGGGCTACCCCAAGGCCGGCAACAAATTCTCCAGCGTGGACATCACCCTGGACAAGAAGACCGACCGCGACACCGTTGGCTTCAGCTACACCTGGAGCCGCCTGGAGGGCAACTACGAGGGCGTGGTGTCCAGCTCCAATGGCCAGGCGGATGGCAACATCACCGCCAGCTTCGACTACTACCCCTATGTGGGCTACGGCCTACTGCCCAACGACCGCACCCACGTGGTCAAGCTCTACGCCAGCCACCGCTTCGATTTCTTCAGCGGCGACCTGAACGTGGGCGTCAACTGGAACTACCAGAGCGGCACACCCAACAGTGCCTGGGATGATGGTTCCACCACCAACGGCTATGCTGCTGGCTGGGATACCGCCCATGTGGCCTACACCAATCCCAACAACATGAGCGGCGACCCCGTGGCCGTGAACACCGATGCGGCCTTCAACGATCCCTCTAACTGGGCGCCTGACGCAACTCACCCAGCCGGCGCCGTCGGCGGCATCTGGACCGGCCCCTCCAGCCTGACGCATAAGTTCCTCGACATCGGTTACTACGGGAATGCCATCGCGGCCCATGGTGTCCAGGGCGATCAGGGCCGGTCCCCGGCGCTCAACAACGTGGACATGCACCTCGACTGGTCCAAGAAGTTCGGCAAGTATCGGCTGATCCCCAGCATCGACATCTTCAACCTGTTCAACACCCGCTACGCCACCGGCCAGTTGCAGCAGGTGACGGATCAGGGTGGCGCTCCCGATCCCCGCTACGGCGCCGCCAACGCCTGGCAGATCGGCCGTCGCTACCGGTTCGGCGTGAAGTTCCAGTTCTAGTCGGAACCCACGACCGCAGAAAACGACGGGCCCTTCGGGGCCCGTCATTTTTGCTGCCTGCCAAGGGGCCCGCCGAGGGCGCATCAATCCTTGGGCAGCCACTCGATATCGGCCACGCCCGCCACGGCATTCTCGGCGCGGGCGAGGGCGAAGAGCCAGTCGCTGAGGCGATTCAGGTAGCGCAGCACGGCGGGGTCCAGGGGCTCCTCGTGGGTGAGGGCCACCACCTCGCGCTCGGCGCGGCGACAGACGGTGCGGGCCAGGTGACTGTAGGAGGCCCCGGCGGTGCCACCCGGCAGCACGAAGGCCTTCATGGGCGGCGCCAGGGCCGTGAGCCGGTCGATGTCGGTCTCCATGGCTTCGAGGCTCCAGGTGGGCGTGCGCATGCGTTGCCCCAGGAGTTCCTGGCGGCCCGCGGGCGTGGCCAGGATGGCCCCCAGCACGAACAGATCGTGCTGGATGCGCTGGAGGGCATCCTGCCCCACGCAGGCCGGATTCGCCTGCAGCCGCAGCAGGCCCACCACGCTGTTCAGCTCGTCCAGGGTGCCGTAGGCCGCCAGCCGCAGGTGGGACTTGCTGACCCGGTCGCCCCCGAACAGCCCCGTGGATCCATCGTCGCCGGTGCGGGTATAGAGCTTCATGGTCGGCTCCTAGGCACCGCCGCGGGCGCGGCTCCAGGCCACGGTATCCGAACGCCAGGCCGAGAGGGCCTCCGAACCGGCCGTGTCCAGGATTGCCCGGGCCCGTGCCTCCTCGGCCAGGGCCTCGAAGGAGGCCAGCACCTCCAGCGGCAGCCTCGCCTGGGCAAAGGCCTCGGCCGCCTGGGGCAGGCCGTAGCTGAAGAGCGCCAGTACCGCGGCCACGTCGGCACCTTCGGCCCGCAGGGCCTCCGCACAGCGCAGGCTGGAGCCGCCCGTGGAGATCAGATCCTCGATGAGCACGACGCGGAAACCCTTGGCGTGGGGCCCCTCCACCTGGCGGCCCATGCCGTGCTTCTTCGGCTCGGGACGGACATAGGCCATGGGCAGGCCCAGCCGATCCGCGACGAGGGCCGCCCAGGGGATGCCTGCGGTCGCCGCACCGGCGATCAGGGTGGGCTGCCACGACGAAGCGCGGTGCGCCAGTTCCGCCACGATGCGATCGCGCATCCCGGGAAGGCCCAGGAGCTGGCGATTATCGCAATAGATCGGCGACTTCAAGCCACTGGCCCAGGTGAACGGATTCAAAGGCTGAAGGCGTACCGCCCCCACCTCCAGAAGAAAACCCGCGAGATCGCTAGGAGACAGAGGCATCACAGGCTCCTACGAAAGAAGGTATCGATCGGATTCGGTTTGCAAAATTTTTTCATGTCAGCCCTTCACGACGATGCTCACGAGCTTGCCGCCGGGGGGCACCACCACCTTGACGATCTCCTTGCCGGCGAGGTGGGACTGAGCCTCGGGACAGGCCAGGGCGGCCTCACGGCGCTGGTCCTCGGTGGCCGCGGCGGGCACGGTGACGCGGCCTCGGACCTTGCCATTCACCTGCACCACCACCGTCACCTCGTCGGCCTCCAGGAAGGCCGGATCCGCCTCGGGCCAGGCGGCCTGCATGCAGAGGCCGGGCCGGCCCAGCTGGCTCCAGAGCTGCTCCGCTAAATGCGGTGCCACGGGCGACATCATGCGCACGAAGGCATCGAGGGCATGCTGCAGGACGGCCCCACGGTGGGGGGCGTCGGCGGGCAGATCCGCCAGGGCATTGGAGAGTTCCATGAGGCCCGACACCACCGTGTTGAACTGGTAGCGGCGCTCCAGATCATCCGTGAGGCGGGCGATGGTCTGGTTGAGCTTGAGGAGGAGGGTCTTCTCCGCGGCGCCGAGGGCCTCCTTGGCGGGCAGGGGGTCCGGCGTGACGGCGTGCTCGTCCACCATGCGGGCGATGCGCTTGAGGAAGCGCGAGGCGCCCTCGATGCCCTCGAAGCCGGTCCAGTCGATCTCCTTCTCGATGGGCGCCGCGAAGATCATGAAGAGCCGCAGGGCGTCGGCCCCGTACTTCGAGATGACCTCATCGGGATCCACGATGTTGCCCTTGGACTTGCTCATCTTCGAGCCGTCCTTCAGCACCATGCCCTGGCAGATCAGCTTCTGGAAGGGCTCGGGCCCGCTGGCCAGGCCCAGGTCGCGCAGCACCTTGTAGAAGTAGCGGGCGTAGATGAGGTGCATGGTGGCGTGCTCGATGCCGCCGACGTAGAGGTCCACCGGCATCCAGGCATCGCTCTCGGCCTTGGCGAAGGGAAGCTGGGCGTTCTTCGGATCCAGGTAGCGCAGCCAGTACCAGCTGCTGTCCACGAAGGTGTCCATGGTGTCGGTTTCACGCCGGGCTGCTCGTCCGCAGCTTGGACACTGCGTGTCCAAGAAAGAAGAAGAGGTCATAAGAGGCGAGGGCCCCACTCCGTGGAAGGCCACATCTTCGGGCAGGCGCACGGGCAGGTTCCCGGGCTTCTCGGGAACGACGCCACACGAATCACAGTGGACCGTGGGGATGGGCGTGCCCCAATAGCGCTGGCGGCTGAGGCCCCAGTCCTTGAGCTTGTAGGTGGTGGTCTTCTCGGCGCGGCCGCCGAGCTTCGCGATCATGGCCGCGATGGCGTCCTCGCTCTTCAGGCCCGTGAACTCGCCGCTGTTCACCAGGGTGCCTAGGTCCCACTCGCTCTCGGCCTCGATGACCGTGGGGATGGGCAGGCCGTACTTCAGGGCGAAGGCATGGTCCCGCTCGTCATGGGCGGGCACGCCCATGACGGCGCCGGTGCCGTAGTCCATGAGCACGTAGTTGGCGGCGAAGACGGGCACCTGCTCCCCCGTGAAGGGGTGGATGACGGACAGCGCCGTGCGGTGACCCAGTTTCACATCGCTGGTGAGGCGCTCCTCGCGGCTCACGGCGGCCACCTGATCGCAGAAGGCCTTCAGCGCGGCATCGGTCTCAGCCGCCTTCTCGATGACCGGATGTTCGGTGCTCAATGCCATGAAGGTCACACCAAACAAGGTATCGAGTCGCGTGGTGAACACGTCGATCTCTTCCCCACTCGTGAGCGCGAAGCGCGCACGAGCCCCCTCGGAGCGACCGATCCAATGGCGCTGCATCGTCTTCACGTTGTCGGGCCAGTCCAGGGCGCCCAGGCAGTCCAGCAGCTCGTCGGCGTACTTCGTGGTCTTGAAGAAGTACTGCTCCAGGGGCTTCTGGGTGACCGGATGCCCCGTGCGCTCGTCCTTGCCGTCCACCACCTGCTCGTTGGCCAGCACCGTGCCGAGCGCCTCGCACCAGTTCACGGTCCGCATGGCACGGAACACGTCGCCCCGCTCCCACATCTTGAGGAAGAGCCACTGGTTCCAGCGGTAGTAGTCGTCCTGGAAGCTGGCGATCTCGCGCTCCCAGTCGTAGCTGATGCCCATCTTCTGGATCTGGCCCTTCATCTCTTCGATGTTCTTCCGCGTCCAGATGGCGGGGTGGATGCCGTGCTTGATGGCGGCGTTCTCCGCGGGCAGCCCGAAGCTGTCCCAGCCCAGGGGGTGCATGACCTCGTAGCCGCGCATCCGGCGGAACCGGGCCGTGACATCGCCCAGGGTGTAGTTCCGCACGTGGCCCATGTGGATGCGGCCGCTGGGGTAGGGCAGCATCACCAGCATGTAGAACGTCTTTGATCCCGGCAGCAGCTCCGCGGCCCGCTTGGCGCGGAAGGCGCCGGACTCGAGCCAGCGGCGCTGGATCTCGGGTTCCTGGGTCAGGGGCTGGAAGGGCATGGCGGCTCCATCAGAACCCTTGATTCTACTGGCAACCGCCCCCGCATCCAGCGCCGGGATTCGCTCCTGGATCAGAACTTTACCCACCTGGCCGTGGTTCCGCGACGCTCTGTCCTCCACACCGGGTCATCTCCCGGCCCCGCCACCTGCAGACCGAGCCCCGCGTTGGCTACCGGCTGCGGACGGAGGATTAGGAGCGTGTCCAAGTAATGGGTGGGGGCTGCACTGGGGCGCCAGCCGAGGGAGGGAAGGAAGGCGACGAAGGCCTTGGTGGCTCCAAGGACGAGGAGCCTGACGCAGCATCCCGACGGCTGCCGCCCCAGCCCGAAGGGTTGGTGGCAAAGGGCCCCCATGCGGCGTCACCGGGCTTGAACGGTGAACCCGCACCGCCCTGCGCCCGCTTCCTTGCCTGGAAACCCTTTGCCATCAATGCAGCCCCTATCGATTGCTTGGACACGCTCCTAAACGCCTGCCTGTGCATCCTGCAGGGCTTCCGCCACGGCCTGGACCAGGGCTACGTGATGGATCGGCTTGGCGAGCACCTGCCGCACCCCGAGGCGCAGCAGGTTGGCCTCCATCTCGCCCGCGTGGAAGGCCGTCAGCACCAGCATGGGGAGATGGGGATTCGCCTTGCGCACCATCCGGGCCACCGTGGCCCCATTGGCCCCGGCCATCTGGTAGTCGCAGAGCACCAGATCCGGCGCGGCCGCGGCGATCTTGTCCGGGATCTCCATGGCCGACGGCGGCACCCACTCCTCCACCTCGTGGCCCGCCTTCTCCAGGCAGCGGCGCAGGTAGAGGCGCATCATCCGGCAATCATCGATGACAAGGACTTTCGGCACGCCTCAGTCTATCGGCAGAGGGGCCGGGGCTGGCGTTGAAAAGCATCGGCAGATCTCCTTTGGCGGAACGCCCCCCACGCCGGTCGCGGCTGCGCCCGGGTGCCGGCCACGAACACCCATCAAAAAAGCATCCGGCGATCCCATCCGGGATGCACCCTGGACGGAACCGCCGGAAATCCTGCGCGATGAAGGAGGAAAACCCTACCAGACCTTGATCCGGTCCGCGGGTGCCAGGTACAGGGCCTGGCCCGGCTTCACGCCGAAGGCGATGTACCAGGCATCCACATTGCGCACCACATGTCATCGAAGTGGTGGCTGATCTCGTGGCCAATGACCACGCCGATGCCGCCGTAGTTCACGGCCGGATCGGCCTGGGCATCGAAGAACGGCGGCTGCAGGATCGCCGCAGGGAACACGATCCCGTTCCAGAGGAGGTTGGCATAGCCGCCCCCCGATGTCAGGGAGGGATTGAACCATCAAACAGGAGGATTGAGTGGGCAAGGTTTGCGAACTCAAAGGATTCAGTTCATTTCAAAAAGTTCATGTGTCGGCCAGCCATTGCGAATCCCTCCCGACAACTGTTCATGCGGGTCATTTAATTGTGCCAACCCCTGGTTGAACATGTGAGGTTATCCTCCACCCCTCAGGATCAATAAGTTATGGTCCAGAATGTGCCCACCCCATCCGGGCCTCAATACCTCCTGCCACTTTGATCACGGAATGGTCCATTCGCGTCTTCGTTCTTGCAGTGGGATGTACCATTAATCAGTTTCGTTTGTCTCATCCCCACCCCGGAGGTTCCATGGTCAGCGTCTTTGATGTCGCCGCCCACATCCTGAAACGGGTTGGGCCGCTTGACACGATGAAGCTCCAGAAACTCGTCTACTACTCGCAAGCATGGTCCCTCGTCTGGGATGGTCAGCCGCTTTTCCACGAGTCTATTGAAGCCTGGGCCAATGGACCTGTTTGCCCCGAGCTCTATCAAGCCCATAGAGGGGATTTTCAGATCACCTCACTCCCCAAGGGAGACCCCTCAATACTGGTCGCAGAACAACTCGAGACCATCGAAGGGGTCCTGAAATTTTATGGCTCCAAATCGGGGTGGTGGCTGAGTGAACTTACACACCGAGAGCATCCTTGGTTAGACGCTCGGAATGGCCTAAACCCAGGGGATAGAGGAAACACTGTCATTTCTCTAGCATCAATGGCCGAGTACTATGGATCTCTCGCCTAAGATCTGATGCGAAAGCACCCGAGGCATACCCCTACTCCTCTGGGGAAGAAAGCCCCCCAGACTGGAGGTCGGGACCCCAGGGGCGAAAAACAGCCTCGAATCGCGACAGAGGATGCCCCGTATTACGAGGAACGTCCATCCTGGCGGTTCTCTGTGCTCGAAGTTGTCGACGAGTACGGCTGGCATGAGGTCGAATCGAGAGAAAAGCTCTTTGAAATCATCGAGCGCCTGAAGGCCTTCGAGAGTATGACTTGGGGAGAGATCATCAAGAACGACACCACTGGATCCCACTTCATCGAGGGTTACCGGCTCACAGATAGGGATGCAAAGAAGAAATTAGAGTCCCTAAAAGTTTCCCTGGACACGTTTGTATGCTCCCTTAGGCACCATAAGCGGGAACGTATTTGGGGCATTCGTGAAGGTTCTGCATTAAAACTATTGTGGTGGGATCCCGAACATTTAATTTACGAATGTGACCGCTAATAATTAAACCAACACTCGAAAACCAGGCCATGGACTACGTGAAATTCGGGCCTTGGAGGGCATCCTAGGGGGAGCCAACCACCTCGGGGTTTTCGAATCTCTTCTCCAGCCTCAGTGAGTCCCTCCCAGGGATGTCTCCGCCATCTTGGGAAGTTGGCCAGCCAGGCACATAGCTGGTTAAGCAGAGGTCAGCGATCGAGTGGTGCCGCGAGGATCCACGCAGCATCTCGCATACGGAGGATGCGCTCCGACAATGGCTGGGTTTCAAAGGGTCCCCCCTTCATGCCAGATGCTCGCGCGGAGTAGGGAAGAATCTTTCCAGAGCGGGCGGGAGGAAGGGTGAGGCCTTGGTCCCTCAGCCAAACAACAGCCGAGAAGGCCACCCGAAGCCCACCTGGGTACTGAACGGTGGGGAACTACCCGAGCTGAGGGACAGGCACTGACCGATTGATGAGGCCCGAGGAGAGAGAGCGCTGTAAGGTCAGGAGCTTGGAATCGGCCTTCCCGACGGCCGGTTCACGCGTAGGAAGCATTGCTGAGCAGAGATCGCATCGGATTCCGGTTACCCCTTCGCTCATGTCCGAATGAAGCTCCACATAGGCAGGGGATGTCCTGAATTCGCATGTTGGGCATTTATCAAGGAGGAGCACATGGTGCCTTTCGCAGGTGACATGAAAGGCCACGGTAGCCGTCGGAGTGAAGCCAGGCCTTGAGTGCTTTTCGCACCTCACCCACGAAGCATGGTCGGAGTCTTACCGCTAGGCCGACATCGTTGGGAAGCGCACCTCAAACCTAGCTCCCCCTTCCGCTCGGTTGACGGCGCGGATGGTGGCGCGGTGGGCCTGGGCGATCCAGGAGGCGATGGCCAGACCGAGCCCTGAACCAGGGGCTGTGGCATGGGAGCGGGCGCTGTCGCAGCGGTAGAAGCGCTCGAAGATTCGTTCCAGGTCGGCTTCCGGGATACCGGGCCCGGTGTCCTCCACGAACAGATCAATGCCGTCAGCATGGGGTTCGACTCCGAACCTGATGCGCCCACCGCGCGGGGTGTACTTCAGGGCGTTGTCCAGGAGGTTGGCCATGAGCTGGTGAAGCCAGCGCTCGTCTCCCGTGATGGTGGCGGGACTGGAGGCCTGGACCTCCAGGCGAATGCCCGCTTCTGCAGCCCTGGGCGCGAAGGCCTCGACCTGGTTTTCGGCGAGTTCATCCAGCCGGAGGGCCTCCATCTTCAGGGGCAGACGATCGGTATCCGCACGGGCCATGAGGAGCAGGTCGTCCACGATCTGGCTGAGGCGGGCCACTTCTTCGCCGATGCTGCCCATGTCCTCCAGCAGCTCCTCCCGGGAAGGTGTCTCGCGCTGGGAGACATCCACGAGGCTGCGCAGGTTCGCCAGGGGCGTCCGCAACTCGTGGGAGGCATCCGCCGTGAATCGCTTCATGGCTTCGAAGGCACCCTCGAGCCGGTCCATCATGTGGTTGAGCGTGTCCACGAGTCGGCCGATCTCACAGTCTGCGCCCGGGTGGGGCAGACGGAGCCCGAGGTTCTTGGCTTCGATCTCCCGCGCCATGGCCGTGACCCGCTCTACGGGCGCGAGGGCCCTCCCCGCCAGCCAGTAGCCCCCCGCCGCCGAGAACAGCAGCCCAACCGGAAGCAGGAGGAGGAGCGTATCCCGAAGCGCCGCGAGGATCGGGGCCACTTCCCCCAGATCTTCCACGACCCGGATGACGCCGTAGCGTCCCATCCGGGTCTGATAGGGACGCGAGAACACGCGCCAGGGTCCCCCATCGCCTTCGAGGGTCTCGAACCAGGCTTGGTCATTGTGGCGCCATGCCGACTGGGAGAGCCGAGCGGCCATCGGATTGACCTGCATCTCTGGCGACAGAAAAAAGGCGCTCCGACGCCCCTGGTCCTCGTGAATGAGTAGGAGGCGGCCGATCTGGCTCAAGTGGGCCTGCTGCTCGGAGGTGAGGTGTTCGCAGTCGGACTGCTCCGAGAGGATCTGAAGCGTCTGGCCGGCGATCTCTTTCAGCGAACCATCATGGTGATGGATCAGGCGCTGGTGGACCATGCCGTAGGCGAGGAGGGTGAAGATCAGCATGAAGGAAGCCAGGGCCGCGCTGTACCAGGCTGTCAGGCGGAAACGGAGGGTCTTGCTGAAGGCGTTCTTCATGAAGGTTCCCGGAGGACGTAGCCCGTGCCCCGCAAGGTTTGGAGCAACTTCTGCTCGCGCCCGGCATCGATCTTCTTCCTGAGCTGGGCGACATAGACATCGACCAGGTTGGAAGCATCGCCATAGTCTATGTCCGAGGCCCACACATGGTCGAGGATCATGGTGCGGGAGAGCACCAGCCCCTTGCGGCGCATGAAGAGTTCCATGAGCGCATATTCCTTGGTCCGGAGCGGAATGAGCTGCCCGGCGCGGCGAAGCTCGCGACTGCCCACGTTCAACTCCAGATCGGCCACCCGGAGGATGAGCTGGGGTTCGGAGGACGGTCGCCGCGTGATGGCCCGGATGCGGGCCAGCAGCTCGGGGAAGTCGAAGGGCTTGGCGAGGTAGTCGTCTGCCCCGAGATCCAGCCCCTTCACCCGGTCACCGAGGCCGCTGCGCGCCGTGAGGAGTATCACGGGGACCTTGCATCGTTCCCTGCGGATCCGCGCCAGCACCTCGAATCCGTCCATGTAGGGAAGCATGACATCCAGGATCAGCACATCGTGGCGGCACCCCAAGGCCATCTCCAGCCCGCGGAGCCCGTCTTCCGCCTTGTCCACGGCGAATCCTTCGGCCCGGAGCCCCTTTTCCAGGGCCCGGGCGAGCTTCAACTCGTCTTCCACCAGCAGGACTTTCATGGAGCCTCCCGGCTCAGAGCGCAACGGGCACTGGGGAGCATAAAGGAGGGGGGACCTGGATGCCAGGGCCCCCCTGCATGGCAGAACACCTAGAACGCGACGATGAAGTCCGCGATCAACTGGTCGTTGTCGGGGGTGATCCCATCCTTGAAGGTGGTGCGGGAGGCCTGGATCGTCCAGCGGCCGCCGGTCTTTGCGCTGGAGAAGGCGATGCCGTTGAGGCCCAGGGTCTTCATGGCCTGGTCCTTGGTCGTGTCCGCCTTGTCGGGGCGGACGAAATCATAGCGGCCGAACACGCCGAAGGCGGGGGCGAGATTCAGGTCGCAGAGGGCGAAGTAGCCCGCGTTCTTGGCATTGGTCCCGGTCACGTCCACCTGGTGCTGCCCCTCGAAGTAGGCGCCCATCACGCGCCAGGAGTCCCGGATGAACCGGAAGAGGGCCCCATTGCGGTAGAAATTGTCGGTGAACAGGGGGGTGCCGGGGTTGGTCGGGTCGAGCACCGGGTTCTGGCCATCGAGCCGGAAGAGCGCGATACCCGAGGCGTGGTCATCGAAGCGGTAGAGCGCCGAGGCGTAGGTGTCCTTGTGGTTCGTGGGGCTCGAGCCCGAGACCGCCGCGCCGGTGGCATCCGTGGTGGGCGTCAGCGTGTCCAAGATGCCCGCCGCCAGTTCAAGCCGGCTCCAATTCAGTTTGACGTCCATTCCGCGCCCGAAAGCATCCAGGGTGAACGGAGAGGTGCTCGCCACAGGGGTGGAGAAGACCAGCGGCGCGCCCAGGACACTGCCAGCGCCAAGGCCGAAATCCCGGAGGATTTCGGGATTGAGCTGCCCGCCGCGGATCTGGAGGAAGGCCGCCTTGGAGATCGGCAGGTTGTACTGGATGAACGCCTCCTCCATGCCGTCCGAAGGGGTGGCGCCCGTGTTGAAGTGGTACATCAGGGTGTAGCTGAAGCGCTCCGAGAGGGCCCCGCCGGACACCACCTGGAAGTCCGGCTGGGCGGTCTGGGTGGCGGGCTTGGCCCCCTTCACGGCCTGGGCGCTGGCGTCCACCGTGATGGAGGCGTAGGTGTCCAGCTTCTGGGCGGCCACGTCCGAGGCGCCCAAGGCGGTGGGATCGAGCCGCGCCCCGTTCCGCTGGAACTCCAGCCCCATGGCCGTGAGCTGGAGCGTGGGCAGGGCATGGCAGTCCGCGCAGGACATGGTGGTCAGGCGCGCCCAGGCGGGCACGGCCAGCATCGGGACGCTGGCCCCGAGCAGGAGGAGGAGGGTTCGGATCAGTTTCATGGAGGACTCCACAGGGGTTGGGTTCGGGGAGGCGTCGGGGAGCGCTCCCGGGTATTGGTGGCCCTAAGGTCATCAATCCGGTGGAATCCTGGAGCCCGAAGATGAAGCCCTCGTGAAAGCCCGGAGGGATTCCCTGTGGTATTGGTCACAACAAGGGTCTCGAACCTGAAGCGAAGATGAAATTCCCTGTTGTGACCAATTTGCGCTTGCGGGCCCCCGGATCCTCTCTACCCTTGTTCCCCAAGGAGACGTTTCGTGCGCCGTTTGTTGTCCGCCCTATTCGCCGTCGTGATGCTCTTGAGCATCGAAGGCGTGGTGTGGGCGTCCAAGGGGTCCGCGGGAACGATATCCTGCCAGGCTCCCGCGTCCTCGTGCGCGGCCATGGATGCGGGTGGCGCCTGTGCCTGCTGTGGCACGCCTTCCGCCTCCCTCAGCGAAGCCTGCGGTGCACCCGGTTCGCGCTGCGATCGTTCTCTGGATGGCGGGACCAACCAAGTCCTGCTCGACCAGCACCGGGCAGACAGGGAATCCGAAGGACGATCCACGGGCCACCCGGAACCACTGCCCTGGCCCAGGAACCTCTCTGCCCCGAAGCTCGTCAATGGCTCACCCTTCTCTCCCGACCTTCCCGGACGAGATGGGTCTCCCGGCGTGGGGCCGGGAGGACGAGATCGCTTGGCCCGCCTGCGACTGCTGCGAATTTGAGGGACAGCCTGCTTTGACGGTGCCATCCCGGCGGTCCGGGAATCGTTTTGCAGCCTCAGTCCGTTCCCTCAATTGAAGGAGTCCCCATGCGCAGCTACCTGCGCCCGCTCCTGGCATTGGCCCCGATCGTGGCCGCGCCAGCCGCAGGTGTCCCAACCCAGTCCCCGCAGGCCCCCGCGGCCCAGGACCCCACCCTCGAGACCCTCGTCCAGGAGGCACTCGACCATAACCCCGACCTCGCCCGCGACCGGGCCCTGGTGGACGCTTCGAAGGAGCAGATCCCCCAGGCCAAGGCCCTGCCCGATCCCACCCTGAGCCTCGGGCTCCAGAACGACGGGTTCAAGGGCATCCAGGTCGGAAAGATGGAGACCTCCTACTACCAGGTGATGCTGACCCAGCCGTTCCCCTGGCCCGGCAAGCGGGGCCTGCGGGGGGAGATCGCAGGGGTCGGGGCCGATATCTCCAGGATCACG
>JAJZQW010000023.1 GCA_021802985.1 Acidobacteriota bacterium
AAGGGGCAGGAGGGCCTCTTCCTGGGCTACTCGAACCTCCCCATGGCCATCGGCAGCCTCGTGGGTGGCCCCGCCGGGGCTTGGATCTTCAACCGCGTCATGTGCGCTGGCGCCGAGAAACTGCCCAGCGGCCTGCTGAAGCTGGATCCCCGCGCTGCCGCCACCGGCTGGCTTATCCTCACCTTCTTCGGCCTGGGCAGCGCGCTCAGCCTGTGGTTCTACAACCGGTGGTTGCAGCGGCAGACGGCCTGAGAAAGATCTGGTCCACAGATTTCACAGATTCAAGACAAGCCACCAACTCGGCGAATCCTGTTTTTTCATCTGTGTGAATCGGTGGAATCTGTGGATAAACCATCTTTTTGGAGATAATGGAAACCCGCGCCCGAGGTGCCCATGTCCCAGAAGCAGACGCCGCTCTTCCCGCTCCGCCAGGGCCGCCACACGCGCCAGGCGCACGTGGATCTGCCCGAGGGCACCTTCGAGGAGGAGCACGCGCGGCAGGGCTTCTTCGGCCGCACGACCCACCTCTACCGCCTGCACCCGGTCACGGACTGGACGCGCATCGAGGGCCCCCTGCGGCCCCACAGCTACGACCTGAACGGCCTGAAGCCCTCGGCGGAGGCGGCCGTTCGCGCATCCATGCTGGGTTCGACCGAAGCCGCCTTCGCGCCCATCTGCCTGCTGCACAACGGCGACGTGGCCCTGCACTGGGTGGCGCCCTCGGCCATGGACTTCTTCTACCGGAACGCCGATGGCGACGATGTCTACTACATCCACGCCGGGGCGGGGAAGCTGGAGACCATCTTCGGCGTGCTTCACTACGCCACCGGCGACTACCTGGTGATCCCCCGCGGCACCACCTACCGCTTCCTGCCGGCCGCAGGCGACCAGCGCTACCTGCTCATCGAGAGCTTCAGCGAGGTCACGATCCCGGACCGCAACCAGCTGGGTCCCAATGCCATCTTCGATCCCGCCATGGTGGACACGCCGGAGTTGGAGGCCTACGACGCCACGCCTCGGGAATGGGGGGTCCACATCAAGCGCGAGAAGCAGATCACGAAGGTGTTCTACCCCTTCAACCCGCTGGACGTGGTGGGCTGGAAGGGTGATCTCACGGTGTGGCGCATCAACGTGAAGGACATCCGGCCCGTGGTCAGCGCCCGCTACCACCTGCCGCCCAGCGCCCACAGCACGTTCATCGCGCAGAATTTCGTCATCTGCTCCTTCCTGCCCCGGCCCTTCGAGGAAGAGGAAGGTGCCATGCGCGTGCCCTTCTATCACAGCAACATCGACTACGACGAGGTGCTGTTCTACAGCGCGGGCCACTTCTTCAGCCGGGACGGCATCGGCGCCGGCATGATGACCTGGCATCCCCAGGGCATCCACCACGGGCCCCACCCCAAGGCCATCCCCCTCAGCCGCACCAAGGACCGCACGGACGAGGTGGCCGTCATGGTGGACGCCTACCGCCCCCTGAAGGCCACGCCCGCCGCAGAGGCGATGGAGAACAAGAACTACTGGGCATCCTGGAAGTAGACTGACTGCGTGATGCTCCTGTGGCTCCAACCCATCCTCAAGACCGAGACGCGGCGCGTCGACCACTTCATGGCCTGGATGGATCGCGTGGGCTGGTCCCGCCTGGAACACCTGGTCATGGTGGGCGGCGCCTGCCTGGCCATCCTGTGGAGCGTGAAGCTGGTCGCCCACGCGGTGCGCAAGGCCGTGGACGATGGCGACGACAGCACCACCTCGGATGCCGAGCGCCGGGCGGAGACGCTGGGTTCCGTGCTGAACAACACGGCACGGATCCTGGCGGTGGGGTTCTTCCTGCTGATGACGCTCCAGGAGTTCGGCGTGAACATCGGCCCCCTGGTGGCGGGCGCGGGCATCGCGGGCGTGGCCCTGGGTTTCGGGGCCCAGAGCCTGGTGAAGGATGTGATCAGCGGGTTCTTCCTGCTCATGGAAAACCAGTTCGGCGTGGGCGACATCATCAGCGTGGACGAGAAGCACACGGGGACCGTGGAGCGGATGACGCTGCGGGTGACGCTGATCCGCGATGCCGAGGGCAAGGCCCACTTCGTCCCCAACGGCTCCATCGTGCGGGTGGTGGTGCTGTCCAAGGAATACGCCCGGGCGCTGGTGGACGTGGGTGTGGGCTACGATGCGGATATCGAGGCGGTCCTGGCGGAACTGCGGCGCATCGGGGAGGAACTGGCCGCCCAGTGGCCGGACCGGGTGCTGGAGCCCACCCAGGTGCTGGGTGTGGAGGCCCTGGGCGACAGCGCCGTCACCCTGCGGACCCTGACCAAGACCGCCCCCGCCAAGCAGTGGGAGGTGGCCCGGGAGCTGCGCAAGCGCATCCTGGTGGCCTTCCGGAAGGCCGGCATCGATATTCCCTATCCGCAGCAGGTGGTCCACCACCGGGGGGACTGATCTACCGGAGGGCCTTCAGGAGGGCCGTCCGCAGGACGTCGAAGGTATAGGGCTTCTGCAGGAATCCGGCGAGGCCCTTGCCCAGGAAGGGCTGGATGGATTCCTGCTCGTTGTAGCCGCTGCTCAGGATCACCCGGACCCCGGGATGGACCTGGCGCATGGCCTGGAACGCCTCGCGGCCGTCCATCCGCGGCATGGTCAGGTCCATGAGGACCAGGTCAATGGCCGTCGGATCCGAGGACAAGGTCTCCAGGGCCTCCAGGCCATCCCGCGCCAGGACCACGCGGAGTCCCAGGGTCTCCAGGGCCGATCCGATGGTCTCCAGGACCGTGGGTTCGTCGTCCACCAGGAGCACCGTGCCCTTCAGGTCGACCTCCTCGGGGGGACCCGCGGCCTCCAGGGGCACGGCGTGGCCCTGCGCGGCCGGGAAGAAGGCCTTGAAGGAGGAGCCCCGGCCCACTTCGCTGTAGATCTTGAGCCCGGCGTGGTGCCCCCGGAGGATGCCGAGCATGGCGGAAAGGCCCAACCCCCGGCCGGTGGGCTTGGTGGTGAAGAAGGGATCGAAGATGCGGGCCTGAACGTCGCGGCTCATCCCCTGGCCGGTGTCGCTCACCTCCAGGGTCACATAGCGTCCCGGAGCCAGCGACTGGGTGGGGAAGGTGGTGGCGATGTAGTCGGCATCGATGGCGGCAAGCCCGGTGCTGATGGCGATGATGCCCTCCTGGTCGCCCAGGGCGTCGGAGGCATTGGTCACGAGGTTCATCACCACCTGCTGGAACTGGGCCCCATCTGCCTCGATGGGCGGCAGGCTCTGGGCCAGGTGCAGCCTCAGGGTCGCCTTCTTGGAGATGGATACCTGCAGCAGGTGGGCCATCTCCTGCACCGCCTCGTTGACGTCGTGGAGCTTCACCACGAAGTGGCCCTTGCCCGAGTAGGCGAGCATCTGCTTGGTGAGGTCCGAAGCCTTCAGGACCGTCTTCTCGGCATTCTCCAGGAAGGGTCCCGCGGGGGATTCCGGGCTCAAATTGAACTGGGCCAGGTTCAGGTTCCCCAGGACGGCGGTGAGCAGGTTGTTGAAGTCGTGGGCGATGCCGCCCGCCAGGACGCCCAGGCTTTCGAGCCGCTGGGCCTGCTGGAACTGGGCCTCCAGGTTCCGGCGCTGCTCCTCCGCCCGCCGGGCCTCGGTGCGGTCCCGCCAGGTGGTGTGGAGGAGTTGCTTGCCCTTCCATGGGATGGCGGTGAGCAGCACCTCCACGGGAAAGGTGGTGCCGTCGAGCTTCCGGTGGACCCACTCGAAGTGATGGCTGCCTCGGCGATAGGCCGTGGCGATGATCTCGTCCGCCTTCTCGCGGGAGGATTGGCCATCGGGCTGGAAGGGCGGCGACAGTTCGGACGGATGGGTGCCCAGCACCGAGGCCTTGTCGGTTGCCCCGAGAATCTCCACGGTCGCCTGGTTGCAGTCCACGAACCGGTTCCCGTCGATGAGGAGGTTGGCGTCGCCCGACCGCTCGAAGAGCAGGCGGAAGAGCCGTTCCTGTGTCTGGTGTTCCGCCTCCGCATCCCGCAGCGCGGCCTCGGCCGTCTTCCGGGCCTCGATGTCGCGCACCGCGACCAGGAGGCGCTCTTCGGCCCCTACCATGGCCCTGCGCATGTTCACTTCTACCCAGAAGGCGCGTCCGGATCGGTCCCGGGCCCGCCACTCGAAGACCTGAGGGGCACCGGACGCGGCTTTGCGGAGCCACGCCAGGGCCTCGGCCTGGGTGTAAGGCGGCACCCCCTCGCTGAGGGCGGCCACATCCAGGTGGAGGATTTCCGCATGGCTATAGCCGTACATCTCGAGGGCCCGGGCGTTGGTATCGAGGATGGCGCCGGTGTCCAGATCGTGGACGAAGATGGCATCGTTCACGGCATCGAAGAGGTTGCGGGTGGTCTGTTCACCCTGCCGGAGGATCGCTTCGGTCCGCTTGCGTTCCGACACGTCGTGGCGGATGCCGAAGTGGCCCAGGACGCACCCATCTCCGTCGAAGAAGCAGATGCAGTCCCACTCAAGCCAGAGATCCGGGCCATCCGGACGTGGCTGGCGGATCTCCCGCTGGAGGTGGCCATGCTCCAGCAGCTCGGCCATGTCGCGGGCCCCGGCATCGGGGTCATGGCGGTAGAGATCGCGGACGGTCCAGTGCTCCAGGTCGGTCTTTGGAACCCCCAGTTGGGCCGCCAGGGCCAGGTTCACCTGCGTGAGACGCTGCCGGTCCAGGGCGGCCTCCACCGCCGCCGCTGCGGGGGCCTCTTCCCCGAACCGGAGCGGTTCATCCAGGGTGGCGATGTAGTAGGCATCCCTGGACTGGTTGAAGAACAGCTCCAGGTGCGCCTCGCTCTCCCGCAGGGCGACCTCCATCTGGTGGCGCTCGGTGATGTCCTCCACGAGGCCGATGCCGCCCAGGGGCCGTCCGTCATCCCCGGTGATGGGATAGGTGATCAGCCGTCCGACGGAGCGGCGTCCCGCCGTCACGGAGATGTATTCTCCGGTCTGGTGGCCGATGCGCCCGGCAAGGGCCTCCTGGATCGCCTCCCGCACGCCGGGATTCTGGACGCGTTCCAGCATGGAGAAGCCGAGCAGGGCCTCCCGGGATCCACCCAGAACGGCCGCAAAGGCCGGATTGCAGTCCTGGATGACGCCGCGGGGGTCGAACCGGAAGATCCCCATGGGGGCCTTCTGGAAAAGGATGCGGTGATACTCCTCGCTGGCCCGGAGGGGCGCCAGGAAGCGCCTTCCCAGCCCCAGGGTCAGGCCCACGGCGGCTCCCCCCGCGAGGAGGGTCAGGAGCAGGCTCTCTCCCAGGGTCTGCTGGCCAGGCCCCAGGATGAGGATGAGCGCCAGGGCCGGAAGCACGGCCACGACCACCACCAGGATCAGGTGGGACCGGAGCGGCCAGGGAGAGGGGTGGGGCATGGGGCCTCGGGAGAATCCGTTCCCGCTTATCGGCCCCGGAGCCGGGTCCCGATAATCCCGGGCGCGGCCGGTCCGGGGTGGCATCAGGCGCCGCGGATGCGCAGGGCCGCCAGGCGCCAGGCCTCCTCCAGGTGGTCCGCCGCCAGGGCGGCCTGGAGGGCCCGCTCCAGGCCTTCGGCATCCCCGGGATCGCCCGGTCGCCGCGCCGCCGCCAGGTCCGGCAACCCGGGGCTGTTGGCCAGCCGCCCCAGGTCGTTGCCCGTGAGGATCCGGCTGGTGCGCAGGACCTCCGGCAGGGCGTCGTAGCCCAGGGGCCGTCCCGCAGGCTTGGGCACCTGGAAGACCGCCGCGCCGCTGGCTCGGGTGTAGAAGGTGCCGCCGTTGCGGCCCACCAGGTCCAGGCGGTCCGGGTGCAGCAGACCGTCCACGAAGGCGTCCTCCCGGGCGTGGAAGGCCACCACCTCGCCGATGAGCAGGAGGCCCGAGCCCGGCCCGGAACCCAGCGCCACTTCCTGGTGCAGGCGGCACTCCATCTGGAAGGGGCTCTCGGCCACCAGGGCCGGCTTCACGATCCGCGCCGGCAGGGGCGTGAGACCGCACTTGGGGAACTCGTCCACGCCGTCCGGCCACTCGGCGCTGGCCACGTTCATCGGGTGCAGCATGGCGTGGCTGACGGCGGCGATGACGAATTCCCCGGTGGCCACGGCGTTCAGGTAGGTGTGCTTCACGCTGCCGTCCCGGGCCCGGCGGTTGGGCGCGAAGGCCACCATGGGCGGGTTGCTGCCGAAGGCATTGAAGAAGCTGAAGGGCGACAGGTTCCGGATGCCGTCCTGGGAAATCGTGCTGGCCAGGGCGATGGGCCGCGGCGCGACGCCGCCGCAGAGCAGGGCATTGACTTCGGCGGGGCTCAGGTCGGCGGGGAGGATCGTGCGGACGCCCATGGAACCTCCGGTCAGTCCCCGGCCTCGCCGGCGGGCGAACCGGCGTAGAGGTCGGGCAGCGTGCCATCCAGCAGGTTCGGCGTCACGCCGTCCAGCCGCTCGGGCACGTGGACGACGGTGTTCACGAGCGTGCCCAGGCCCTCGATGGCCATCACGACCTCGTCGCCCGCCTTCAGCCAGAGGTTGTCGGTGACCTTGGAACCGTTCAGCTCCAGCAGGCAGCCGGTCCCCACCGTGCCGCTGCCGATGACCTCGCCCGGATGCATCTGGATGCCGTAGCTGGTGCGCTGGAGGATCTGGGCGAAGGTCCAGTTCATGCTGGCGGCGTTGCCGCTGGACAGCGGCTGTCCGTTCACCTGACAGGTCATGGCGGCATGAAGGATTTCCCCCCGGGGCGTGGCCTCAAGGTCCAGCTCATCCTTGGTGACCAGCCATGGGCCCAGGCTGGTGGCGAAGTCCTTGCCCTTGCAGGGGCCCAGGGAGAGCTTCATCTCCTCCATCTGGAGCATGCGGGCGCTCCAGTCGTTCATCACCATGTAGCCGAAGATGGCCGCGTCCGCTTCCTCCAGGGTGGCGTTCTTCAGGGGCCGTCCGGTGACGATGGCGACCTCCAGTTCGAAGTCGAGGCGCGTCAGATGGTGGTTCTGCACCCGCACCTCGCCGGGCCCGGTGACCGAGAGGTGGTTGGTGAAGTAGGTGACGGGAAACAGGTCGAACTCGGGGATCATCTCCAGCCCCCGGTTGCGCCGGGCCGTGGCCACGTGCTGGCGGAAGGCGTAGCCGTCGCGCATGGAGACGGGGCGGGGCACGGGGGCCAGCAGGCGGACGGCGCCGACGTCGAGGATGGTCGAGGCGGGCGCCGCGGCGGCCAGGGCCCGCGCCAGGGGCAGCAGCTCGTCCTGGCGGCGGATGAGGGTGAGCATGTCCACGGCCAGGCGGGCGTCCGCTGCGCCGAAATCGAGGATGCGGCCACCCTCCAGCACGGCACCGATCCGCTCCTGGTCATGGTGGAGGAACGTCACGAGCTTCATGGGGCGACTCCGGTCAAGGGCTCCAGTGTACCGACAACTAGAAGGCCGCCCGGAGGCCCAGCTGGACCCGGCGTCCGGCATCCATCGAAAGCGGGGCCGAGGGCCGGGTGCGATCCAGGAGATCGAAGGCGTCCAGCAGGGCCTCGATCCGGAGGCGCCGGGCCCCCGTGAGGGTTCGCGCCAGGCGCAGATCCAGGAGCGCGGCCCCGTTGGGATCCTGCGCGACGCCGGGCACTGCGGGCGTTTCGGCGCCGGACTGGACGCGGCCGACGAGGGCCAGGGTCCAGTCCCGGGCCCAGGGAGAGGCCAGCTCCCGGGTATCCCACACGGCCCAGAGGCGGAGGCGGCGCAGGGTGCTGTCCTGCGGGCCGAGGGGCCCGGTGGTGCGGGTGCGGGCCACGGTCCAGCTTGCGGCGAGGCTCAGGATCTCCCGGACCTGCCAGCGTCCGCCGAGCGAGAGCCCCTGCAGCCGGTCCTGGTTGCTGCCGCCCGGCTGGAGTCGACCTTCGGCGTCGCGGGCTTCCAGGGTGAGGGCCAGGTCCGGGAGCGGCAGGAAGGCCAGGCCGAGATGGCTCTCCCGGCGGTCCGGCGGGGCTTCGGGAAGCGGCGGGAGGGGCTGGAAGAACACCAGGGGCGAGGGATCCACGTACCGCCCGTGGCCGCCGTAGAGGCGGATGCGCGCCGAGGCCTGCCAGCTGAAGGCCAGCCGCGGCGAGGTGGCGGAATGCGCGGTGGGGGTGCCGAGGCCGGTCGGGGTGGCATCCTCCTGGTCGTGGCGCAGGCCCAGGCCCAGGGTGAAGGATTCCGCGAGCCGCCAGTCGTCCTGCAGGAAGAGCCCGCGCTGACGCCAGGCGGCGCCGGGAAGCGTGTCGGAGCGCACCTGGCGGAGATCCACACCGGCCCGGAGCCCGTGGGTCCCGAGGTCCAGCCCCAGCGTGTCGGTGGCTTCCCAGGACTGCGTTGGGCCGAGTCCGGGCGCGTTCACGGTGCGGGTCTGCACGTGGAAGGCCTGGACGAAATCCGGCCGCGGCGTCCACCGGTGCGCGAGGCTGAGGGACTGGTCCCGGCCCGCGCCCTCGAGGCCCGAAGCCTGGGCCCCCAGGGCGCCCAGGGTCCACTGCTGGGTGTCGTCCGGCAGCCAGTCCACCCGGAGCGAGCCCCAGGTACTGGCGGTCGCGGTGTCGTCTTGGCGGTGATCCGCCACGATGGCGTAGAACAGCCGGTCCGTCCGCAGGGGGCCGGAGGCGGCGAGGGTCGTGTCGAAGCGGGCACCGGCCGGGCCCGTGCCCCAGGATCCGGGGCTCCAGAGGGCCTGGGCTTCGCCCTCGAAGGCGTTGCCGCCTCCGCGCGTGGTTGCGTGGATGGAGGTTGCTTCCGACTGGTCGGCCGGGGCGCCGCCTGCCACGGTCTGGGCCTCGGACAGGCCCTCGATTCCGATGGGCGCAGGGCCGGCGCCCGCCCCGCCCAGGTCCAGGCCGTTCACGCGCAGGTTCCGCGCGGGCGGGGCCGGCCAGGGTGCGAGGTCCGCCAGGGCGCGCAGGCTGCGCTCCCGCAGGGGCAGGGCGCGGAGCTGGGCTTCCGAGAAGGCGGAGACCAGGGCAGTTCCCGCGGTCTCCGCGGGGGCATTCGGTGCCTCCACGTCCAGCACCATCCCCGCCTCCATGGGGATGAGTTCGACGGAAAGTTCCGCGCGGGTGCCCGGGTGGATGCGGAGGCCCGTGATCCGCTGGGTGCCGTAGCCCGCGGCCGCCACGCGCAGCGTGCAGGGGCCGGGTTCGATCCCGAGGAGGCGGAAGGCGCCATCCGGTCCGCAGGCGAGGCGGACCTCCCGCTGGGTGCGGTTCTCCTGGAGTGTGAGCCGCGCGCCGGGAATGGGCGTGCCATCGGCGGCCCGCACGGTGCCCTGCAGGCCCCCGGACGTGAAGGCCTGGGCGGCCAGGGGGACCGCGAGGAAGAGGGCTGGGCCCACCCCTGCCTGGAAGCGCATCAGCCCAGCAGCGCCAGCAGGGTCTCTCCTGCCTCGCGGATCCGGGCCGGCGGCGTGCAGAGGGGCGGCATCAGGTAGAGGCAGTCACCCATGGGACGGGCAAGGAGGCCATGGTCCAGGGCCCGGCGGTGCAGGCGCCAGCCGAAGCGCGCCTCGGCGGGATGGGCCTGGCCCGTGGCGGGATCCACCAGGCGGCAGGCACCCACGGTGCCGAACACCCGCGCCTGGCGGACGGCGGGATGGGCCGACAGCGCGCGGAACGCATCGGTCATGGCGGCGGAGATCTCCGCCGCCTGGGCCAGTACGGGCTCGTCGTCGAAGAGGGCGAGGCTGGCGCAGGCCACGGCGCAGGCCAGCGGGTTGGCCGTGTAGCTGTGGCCGTGGAGGAAGGCGCGGCCCGAGGTGGGCTCGCCCCAGAAGTGGCCGTACAGCTCCTCCGTGGCCCAGGTCATGGAGAGGGGCAGGGTGCCACCCGTGAGGCCCTTGGAGAGGCAGAGCAGGTCTGGCGCCACGCCGGCCTGTTCGCACGCCAGGAAGGTGCCCGTGCGGCCGAAGCCCGTCATCACCTCGTCGGCGATGAGATACACGCCGTGGACGTCGCACTGGGCCCGCAGCTCCTGCAGCAGCTCCGGCGGCCACATGCGCATGCCCCCCGCCGCCTGGAGCAGGGGCTCGGCGATGAAGGCGGCCAGGCGATCCCCGTGCTCGGCGAAGAAGGCGCGGAGGGCTTCACGCGCGGCCTCCAGGCGCTCGGGCCAATCGGTGAGATCCGGCGCCAGCTCGCGGCGGGGATCCTCCGGCACCGCCAGCCGTTCGCAGGCCAGGAGCAGGGGCCGGAAGAGGCCCGTCATGAAGTTCTCCAGTTCGCCCACGCCCACGGCGCCCAGCGTGTCGCCGTGGTAGCCCTCCCGCAGGGCACCGAAGCGCGTGCGGCCCGTCGCGCCCCGCTGGAGCTGGGCCTGGAAGGCCATCTTCAGGGCCACCTCCACGGCCGTGCTGCCGTTGTCGGAGAAGAAGGCCCGCGTGAGGTTCGGAGGCAGCTTGGCGCGCAGTCGCGTCACCAGCTCGATCGCAGGTTCATGCGTGAAGCCGGCGAAGATGACGTGATCCAGCTTCCCCGCCTGGCGCTCCAGGGCGCCCATGAGCCGGGGGTGGCTGTGGCCGTGCAGGCAGGTCCACCAGCTGGAGATGCCGTCCAGTACCCGGTTCCCGTCGGCCAGCAGCAGGTCGCAGCCCTCGCCCCCGATGACCGGCACGGGCGGATCGGCTTCGTGCACTTTCATCTGCGTGAAGGGGTGCCAGAGGTGGGCCCGGTCCAGCGCCAGGCGATCGGTCCAGTCGGGGGGCAGGGGCGTCGGCATGGGATCAGTCTAGGATGTGCACGGGCACCGGCAGGAATTCTCGCAGGAGCTCAGCGTTCGCCTCCGCGGTAGCGGCGGCCGTGCCGTCGACGCCGAGGTTCAACAGCACGGCTTCGATGCGCCAGCCGCGCAGCATGAGGGCCTCGGCGGAAAGCAGGGTGTGGTTCAGGGTGCCCAGGCCGGCCTGAGCAACCAGGACACAGGGAATCCGGCCCTGGTCCACCGGGCGCACACAGACGCCGGAAGGGCTGCCGGGTACGGCGAGGGATGCGGGCGCGGTCCAGCTGGAGGCCCAGGCGAGGAAATGGACCCTTGGCGCCAGAGGCACCATGATCCCGCCCACACCCTCCAGCAGGATCCGCCCTTCGGCGGGGCGGCGGCACCAGGCGGCCGTGGCCTCCAGATCCAGCGCAAGCCCCTCGCGGCGGGCGGCAGCCAAGGGCGACAACGGTTCCCGCAGCAGGATGTGACTCTCGGCGCTGATGCCCGGGCCGGCCACGGCGGAGGCATCCGCCTCGGGATGGTCCGGCCGGTCCACGCCCGTCTGGAAGGGCTTGCGGTAGGCCACGGGACCCGACTCGGCCCAGGCCTTGGCGATGCGGCCAGCCACGTGCGTCTTGCCCACGCCGGTGCCGGTGCCGAGGACCCAAAGGGGGGAGGGAAGGGCAGCAAGATTCAGCATCCGACCAGGATCGCAGAATCCGGTTCAGTGGATGGCGGGACCCTTGAGCTGGGCCATGGCCTGCCGGGCCTGGTCGGCCTGCTGGCTGGTGGGGTCCAGGGCGATGAGCCTGTTCCAGGCGGCGGTGGCCTCGGCGGGCTTGTGGAGGTCGTTGGCGTACACGATGCCGAGGTTGAAGAGGCTCTGGAGGTGCTTGGGGTCGAGCTTGTTCGCCTTCTGGAAGTTGGCCACGGCCTTGTCGTACTGGCCGAGCTCGCGGTACATCACGCCCTGGTCGGTGAGGACATTGGGATCGTCACCCTGGAGGGCGAGGGCCCTGGTATAGGCAACCACGGCCTTCTGCGGCTGGTGGGTGTCGAAATAGGTGTTGCCCAGTTCCACCCAGGCGGCCCGGTTCTTGGGGTCCTGCAGGACGGTCCGTTCCAGGGCGGCCAGGTGCTGCTGCTGCTCCGCGGTGGGCGGGGCGGCCATTCCAGGGGCGCCCATCCCGGGGTTGGGCATGGCCTCGGGCTGGGGCACGGGCGAGGTGGGGATGCCCGCTGCGACGACCACGGAGGTTCCCGAAGCGGATCCCGCTCCGATGAAATAGCCGGCGATGAGGCCAGCGATGAGGCCACCCGCAAGGGCGAGCAGGGTGGTTCGATTCATGGGGACTCCTTCCATGGCGCTGGGAATTCTCCCATGAGTCGGAAGGGGGGCTGGTCACACTTGTGCCAGGAGAGCCTGGACCGCCCCATGCACCTGTTCGCATCGAATTCGCCGCGAGTGTCCTTCGGCCCCTCTACCGGGTTCTGGGGGGCACCTGTTCCGCCCTGTCCTGCTTCGCACTGGGTTCGGATGATCGGGTTTTAAATCATGGCGACCTCGGGAGATGCCGATGATCGAGAGGCGGACTTCCGGAACGACCGGAGGTTCCGAAGCACCCCCCTTCGTCGGATGCCCTCACGGTGCCCTTTCCCAGGCCCTTCCTTGACCCGCTCAGGATCCATCTCCCGCCTGCCTGGCCGATTGTTCACGGCCCTGCTGTTGTTGTTGGGGCTCCCGATCTCCCTGGGGGGCTTCTTCCTGGCCCGGGAGGCCCACCGCGACCAGGTGCGGGCCGAATTCGCCGCGGTGGCCCGCAACCGGGCGGATGGGGTCGGCGATGGACTCCAGCATGGTTTCGAGGCGGTGCTGGTGCTGAGGGACTTCATGGAGGCTGCGGGGCCGGTGGACCGGGCGGCCTTCCAGGCCTTCGCCCTGCCCATCCTCTCCCGGCGGCCCTACCTGCAGGCGCTCCAGTGGCTGCCGCGAGTGGATCCGGAGAACCGCAAGGCGCTTGAGGCCGAGGCCCGCCGAGCCCATCCGGGATTCCGGTTCTTCGAGCTGGATCCCTCGGGGCGGCCACGGGCCCTGCCTTCGGAGGCGACCTTCCACGCGGTCGATTTCGTGGCGCCCCTCTCCGGCAACGAGATGGCGCTCGGATTCTGCGCCCACCATCTGGCCACCCGCCAGGAGGCCCTGGACCGGGCCGTCCGCACGGGGGATCTCGCCGCCAGCGGACGGGTCCGGCTCATCCAGGAGACCGGGAGCCAGTTCGGCCTCCTGGTGATGGCTTCGGCCCCTGGCAAGGACGGGCGGTCCCTGGGGGTCGTCCAGGGCGTCTTCCGGACTGGCGACCTGGTCGAGAAGTCCCTCGCCTCCGCCCCGCCCCAGGGTGTGGTGGTCCGGTTGATCGATGCCAGCGCCCCGGTGGGCGAAACCATTCTCCATGTCGAGCCCTCGCCGCTGCCCGTCCGGGGACAGGACACGTCCCCCCTCCGGCTGGTGCGCAGCTTCGAGCAGGCCGGACGGCGCTGGACCGTGGAGGTGGTGCCGGCGCCCGGCTACTTCCTGCTGAGTCCAGGACTGAGGGCCTGGGGGGTGCTGGCCGGGAGCCTGGCCTTCTTCCTGGTGCTGGCGGGGTACGTGCGGACACTGCTGGCGCGCCACGCGGAAGTCCGGGCCCTGGTCGAGGCGCGAACCCATGAACTGGCGGAGGAGGTGGCGAGCCACCGGAAGGATGCGGACGCCCTGCGGGTGAGTGAGGCGCGCTTCCGGCACCTGGTGGAGGTGATGGGTGAGGGCATGTGGGTGCTGGATCCCGAGGGCCGGACCACCTTCGTCAACCGGCGGATGATGGAGATCCTCGGCTACTCCCCCGAGGAGATGATGGGACGTCCGCTCACGGACTTCATGTTCGAAGAGGACTTTGCCCTCGCCGCCCGGAACATGGCCCAGCGCATCGAGGGCATGGAATCCCAGCACGACTTCCGGTTCCGGAGGAAGGATGGGGCGGAGGTCTGGACCATCGTCACCGCCAGCCCGGTCAGGGACGAGGCGGGCCGGGTGGTGAGTGTGCTGGGCATGATCACCGACATCACCGAACGGCGGCGCCTGGAAGAGGCCCAGCTGCAGAGCCAGAAACTGGAGAGCCTGGGGGTGCTGGCCGGGGGCATCGCCCATGACTTCAACAACCTGCTGACGGCCATCCTTGGCAACATCAACCTCGCCCAGCTCTGCCTGCCCCCGGTCTCCCCGGCCGTGCCCTACCTGGAGAACCTGGAGAAGTCGGTGCACCGGGCCACGAACCTGACCCGTCAGATGCTGGCCTATTCGGGCAAGGGCCGCTTCGTGGTGGCGCCGATGGACCTGAACCAGGCCGTGGAGGAGCTGTCCCACCTGCTGGGTGTCTCCATCTCCAAGAAGGTGGCCCTCCGATTCCAGCTGAAGGACGGCCTGCCGGCCATGATGGCCGAGGCCTCGCAGATCCAGCAGGTGGTGATGAACCTGGTGACCAACGCGTCCGAGGCCATCGGGGAGGGCGAGGGCCTGGTGGCCATCCGCACCGGACTCCAGGATTATTCAGCGGTGGACCTGGCCCGCGACTTCCCCGGCCAAGCCCTGGTACCAGGTTCCTACCTCACCCTGGAGGTCTCGGACAACGGGCGGGGCATGGATCCGGAGACCCAGGCCCGCATCTTCGAGCCCTTCTTCACGACCAAGTTCACGGGCCGGGGCCTCGGGCTCTCGGCCCTCCAGGGCATCGTGCGGGGCCACCGGGGCGGCATCCGGGTCTACAGCGAGGTGGGCAAGGGCACCACCTTCAAGCTCATCTTTCCGGCGGGTTCCGAGACCGCCCCCGCGGTTGCCGAGCCCGTCGAGATCGAAACCTGGCGGGGCAGCGGCACCATCCTGGTGGTGGACGATGAGGAGACGGTGCGGGCCATCGCCGGGGCCCTGCTGCGATCCCTGGGGTTCGAGGCGATCCTGGCCGCCGACGGCCGGGAGGCCCTGGCTCGGTACCGGGAGCACGCGGGGACGATCTGCGCCGTCCTCCTGGACCTCACCATGCCCCACATGAACGGGGTGGAGGCCTTCCGGGAATTGCGCCGGCTCAATCCCGAGTGCCGGGTGATTCTCACCAGTGGCTACAACGAGCAGGAGGCCATCCAGGATTTCGCGGGGAAGGGGCTGGCAGGCTTCGTCCAGAAACCCTTCCTGCGTCGGGACCTGATGCGGGCCCTGAGGCAGGTCCTGGGAGGCTGATCAGGGGCGCAGGACAGTTCCGAGCGCCTCGATGAGGGCCTCCACCTGGGCATCCTCCAGGTGGGCGCCGGTGGTCAGGCGCAGGCGGGCGGAGCCCTCAGGCACCGTGGGCGGCCGCACGGCGCGGACATCGAAGCCCCGGGCCTGGAGGGCCAGGGCGAGGCGGACCGCCTCCGCATCGGGGCCCACGGGCACGGGCACGATGGCCGAGGGGGCCTCCGGTTGTCCCAGGGCCTCCCGCAGCCGGTTGGCGTAGGCCAGCGCCCTCTGGCGGCGCCACGGCTCGGTCTGGGCGAGGTGGACCCCCGCGAGGGCCGCCCCCACCACGGGGGGAGGCAGGGCGGTGGAGAAGATGAAGCCCCGGGCGGTGTTCACCAGGTGTTCACGCAGATCCGACGTGCCGCAAACGAAGGCGCCGAAGGATCCCAGGGCCTTGCCCAGGGTGCCCATGACGAGGGGGACCTGGCCATGGACGCCCTGGCGTTCGGCCAGCCCAGCGCCGGTGGGGCCCAGGAGGCCCGTGGCGTGGGCCTCGTCGATCAGCAGGAGGGCGTCGAAGCGGCGGCAGAGGTCCAGGAGGCCCGGCAGGTCGGCGGCGTCGCCATCCATGCTGAACACCGCGTCCGTGGCCACGAGTGCCAGAGCCTCCTTCGGCGCCTGGGTGCGCCAGGCCGCCAGCCGGGCGCCCAGGTCCGCCAGGTCGCGGTGGCCAAAGACCGTCACCGTGGCGCCCCCGGCCTTGGCCATGCGGCAGCCGTCCACCAGGGAAGCGTGGTTGAGGGCATCCGAGAACACCGCGTCGCCGGGAGCTAGGAGGGCGGGAAGGAGGGTGGCATTGGCCTGGAAGCCCGTGTTGAACAGCAGGCAGGCCTCCGTGCCCTTCCAGGCCGCCAGGGTGGCCTCCAGTGCCTCGTGCAGGGGGGTGGTGCCCCGCAGCAGGCGGGCGGCGCCCGTGCCCGCGCCATGCTCCCGGGCGGCCGCGCCGGCGGCCTCGGCCAGGCGTGGATCCCGGCGCAGGCCCAGGTAGTCGTTGGAGCAGACGTCCACGCCGGTGGGGGGGTGGATGGCGCGGTCCCGGCCCAGGCTCCGGCGGCGGGCGGCCGACTGCTGGAGGCGGTCGAGCCAGGGGGCGGGAATCAGGGGGTCGGGGGTCATGGGGGACTCGGCATCGGGCGGAACTTCGGGGGCGGTGGAGACAGGGTAAGACGAGGGGAATGCTAGGATCTAAGGGGGATCCTTGGCGGGTCCATCCTGGAGCGTGGCATGGAATATCAGCAGCAGTGGCAGGGTGTCTCCGCCGGGGCGCGGGACCGTGTCGATTTTGTCCGAAACGTCTATCTGTGGCTCATGGGCGGTTTCGCCGTGGCGGCCCTGGGGGCCTTCAGCGCCCCCTTCGTGGCCGCCGCCCTGATTCCCCGGGTCGGCCAGTGGATGGTCTGGATCCTCTTCGGAGCCCAGTTCGGCGCGTTGTTCTTCGCCCGGGCCGTGAGCCGGCGGAAACCGCTGAATCGGATCGCCTTCGCCCTCTACACCTTCGTCTCCGGGATCATCGCGGGCATCGTGTCGCTGGTGGTGGCCCAGGGTGCCGGATTCACCCCCGTGCTGGCCGCCTTCGGGCTCACCGGCGGGGTGTTCCTTACCCTGACGATGGTGGCCGTCGTGTCCAAGCGGGACTTCAGCTTCCTCCGCAACTTCGTCATCGTCGGCATCGCCGTGGGCTTCTTCGGGGGCCTGGCCGCCGCCATCTTCCACCTGAATGCCCTCAGCCTGGTCATCTCCGGCGTGCTGGTCATCGCCTGCTCGGCCAAGCTGCTCTGGGACACCTCGGCCATGCTGAGGACGCGTGATTTCAGCGATCCGGCCGGCTTCGCCCTCTCTCTCTTCGTGAACCTCTACGTGATTTTCATTTCCCTCCTGAACATCCTCAGCGGACGCCGCCGCTAGGCCCTTCCGGGCCGCTGAACCCTTTCCAGAACAAGGACCCCCCATGTTCCGTGCTGCTCTGCTCTCTCTGATCGCTCTGGGCCTCGTCGCCCAGGAGCCCCCCAAGCCCGCGCCAGCCCAGACCCCCGCTCCGGCTGCGGCCGCGAAGCCCGCAGCGGCCGCGCCGGAAGCCAAACCCGCGCCCCATCCCGATGACGTGGTGCTGGCCAAGGTGGGCGGAGAGCCCATCACGGAAGCCGACTTCCGGGCGTCCTTCCGCCTCATCCCGCAGCAGGAGCAGATGCAGATCCTCATGCTCCAGGGCGGCAAGGAGGAGTTCATCAAGCGCATGGCCGAGAGCAAGCTCCTGGCCGTGAAGGCCAAGAGCATGGGCCTGGACAAGACGGCAGAGTTCCAGCGCACCCTGGACCGGACCAAGGACGATCTGCTGGCCCGCGAGTTCCTGACCAAGGAGGGCGATGCGCTCAAGGAGAAGCTGAAGGTGTCGGATGCGGAGGTCAAGGCCTACTACGACGCCCACCTGGACAAGTTCAAGCAGCCCGAGCTGGTGAGCGTGCGGCACATCCTCGTGGCCGTGAAGCGTGATCCGAAGGCCAAGGAGGGGTTCACGGACGCCGAGGCGAAGCAGCACATCGCGAAGCTCCAGGCGGATCTCAAGAAGGGGATGAAGTTCGAGGACCTGGCCAAGAAGTTCAGCGACGATCCCGGCAGCAAGGAGAACGGCGGCCTCTACAAGGACGTGGATCCCTCCAACTGGGACAAGGACTTCGCCAAGGCGGCCATGACCCAGCCCATCGGCAAGGTGGGGGCCCCGGTGAAGACGCAGTTCGGCTATCACCTGATCAAGGTGGAGGAGCGCAAGCCCGCGCGGGTGGTGCCTTTCGCGGAGGCCAAGGCCGAGGCCGAGCAGCTGGCCCAGCGGGACCGCCAGGCCGAGGTCTGGGACCAGCTCATGGATGGCCTGAAGAAGGAGATCCCCTTCGAGTTGGCGAAGCCTGCGCCCTCCGACCTGGCCAAGGCCAAGGCAGCGGTCAAACCCGCGCCCGCCAAGGCCTCTGAGCCGGTGGCTCCCAAAGCCGAGGCTCCGAAAGCCTCAGCCCCTGCCAAGGGAGGTGCCCATTGAGGCTGTCCGCCCTGGTCCCCGCGGCCCTGCTGGCCTCCGTGATGCTGGTGTCCGCGCCGCTCACGGCGACTGCGCCGGATGTGCGTGACGAGATCATCGTCATCGTCAACAGCCACATCATCACGAAGCACACCTTCGACCAGGCGGTGGAGCAACAGAACGCGGCCCTGTACCGGGAGTTCTCCGGCAAAGAGCTGGACGCCAAGCTGAAGGACGCCCGGGAGAAGACCCTGCAGGGCCTCATCGACGCCTTCCTGCTGGAGGACAAGGCCGCCGAGCTGGGCTCGCCCATCACGGACGAGTACGTCCGCGCCAACATCGACGCCATCAAGAAGGAGAACAAGTTCGCCTCCGACGCCGATCTGGAGCGCGCCATCCGGACGAGTCTGGGCATCAGCCTCAGCGATTTCATGCGGCGCCAGAAGGAACAGGCCACGCAGCAGTTCGTGCTGCAGCGGGAGGTCTTCTCCAAGGTGGCGGTGGAGGACAACGAACTGCGGGCCTACTACCAGGACCACAAGGACGAGTACCGGCTTCCCACGCGGTTCCGCATCCGGGAACTCGTGCTGGCCAAGGGGGCGACGGATGCCGATCTGGCGACGGCCCGGGCCGAGGTGTCGGAGATCCAGGCGGCCCTGAAGGCCGGGAAACCCTTCGAGGAGCTGGTGAAGAAATACTCCACCAGCCCCAGCAAGGATACCGGTGGGGACCTGGGCTGGCTGAACAAGGGCCTGCTGCGTCCGAGCATCGAGGAGGCCGCGATGAAGCTCAAGCCCGAGGAGGTTTCTGCGCCCATCGAGACCGATAAGGACATCTACCTGATCCAGCTCATCTCCATGGAAGACGCTCCCGTGAAGGCCTTTGCGGAAGTGAAAGACGCCATCCTGAAGAAGCTCCAGGAGCCCAAGGCCCAGAACGCCATCGAACAGTACCTTGCGGATCTGCGCATGCGCGCCAACATCCGGTTCATGGTGCCCAAGGACCAGATCCTGAAGGGATGACCGACCATGCGACTGGACGCCTACCTCAAGAAGAGCCTGCTCATCAAGCGGCGCGAACTGGCCAACCAGCTTTGCGACGAGGGGATGGTGCGCGTGAATGGCACCCCCCGGCGGGCCAGCCATGAGGTGAAGGTCCAGGATGAACTGGAGTTCCCCCTCTACAACCGGGTGCTCAAGGTGCGCGTCCTCGTTCTGCCCGAGGGGAACGTCAAGAAGGCCGACCAGTGGTCCCTCTTCGAGGTGCTGGAGGACAAACGGCTGCCGCTGGACCTGGGCTATGGCGACGAAGATCCCTTCAGCTCGCCGCCGAAGACGCCACGGAACCACTGAACCTATCGGCAGCCCCTGACGCGGATCCTGATGCATCCTGGACTGCGTGACCCGGAGCCACCATGTCCGACCAGCCCCAGATCCGAAGCCTGAAGGAGGGCAGTCCCTTCGTCGGCATCCTCCTGGCCCAGGAGGCCCTCTTCAAGACCAGCGCCAAGGGCAGCGAATACCTGGAGCTGAAGCTCGGGGATGCTTCGGGCGACGTGAAGGCCTTCCTCTGGGATGTGCGCGCCATCGAAGGCGACCTGGAGGCCGTGCAGGCTGATGCCTTCCTCTGGGTGAAGGGTGCGGTCTCCAGCTACAACGGGCGCCTCCAGCTCAAGCTGGACAAGGTGCGCTTCGCCCCCGACGCCGAGGTGGGGGATTTCTCCCGGTTTTTCCCGGTCAGTGTCCGCCCGGTGCCCGAGATGCTGCAGGAGATGGACGGGATCATCGCCGCGGTGAAGGACCCCTGGGTTCGCAGCCTGCTGACGGCCCTCTTCGTGGGGGATCCCGCCCTCCGCGAGGCCTTCGCCAAGGCCCCTGCTGCCAAGTCCATGCACCACGTCTACCTGGGCGGGCTGCTGGAGCACACCCTCTCCATCCTGGGCATGGCCCTCCGGGCCTGCGAGCACTACCCGGACCTGAACCGGGACCTCGTGGTGGCCGGGGTCTTCCTCCACGATGTGGGCAAGACCGCCGAGCTCAGCTACCAGCGCAGCTTCGGCTACACGGACGCCGGTAACCTCCTGGGCCACATCTCCATCGAGGCCGAGTGGATCAACCGCGAAGTGGGCAAGATTCCCGGCTTCCCGGAAGAACTGCGGCTGCAGATCCTGCACATCGTCCTCAGCCACCATGGCCGCCTGGAATACGGTTCCCCCGTGCTGCCCAAGACGCCGGAGGCCCTGCTGGTGCATTACCTGGACGATCTGGACGGCAAGCTGGAGGTGATGTTCCGGGCCATCCGCGAGGAGAACGGGTCTGGCGCCTGGAGTCCCTACCACCGAGCCCTGGATCGAATGATCTACCGCACCCGCTGGCCGAAGGCAGAGTCTGTCCAGAATTGATCGCCTAGAATCAAAATCGACCATTTTTGGACAGTTCTTTCGGTATCCAGGCAGATCCAGCCCGGCAAAAGATCAGAGCAAGTCATCCGGTTTCAAGGCATATGCCGCCCATGAATCGGTAGAAAATTCCTGGCACGCCTCTGGCTCTTTGGGAACTCCGCTCTCTCGAGGTGCCCCATGAAGCTTTCCCGCAAGGCCAAGCGCTACGACGATTCGGTGTTGCCGGGTGAATTCCAGGGCTTCGAGACCTTCCATCAGGCGGACGCGGAAGGGGACGAGACGCTGGAGGGCTTCCTCCGCCGCTGCGATGGCTGCGTGCAACTCGGCGAGGTGGTGCTGGAGCGGAACGCTCCCAAGAAGCTCAGCTTCGCCAAACTGCGCACCAAGGCTGAAAAGCTGATGGAGCAGGTCAGCTACCTCAAGGAGCGGCTGGAGATCGTGGACCACGACCGGCGGGGCATGTACATCCAGCTCCGGAGCCTGCCGCCCTACAAGGACGACACCCAGATCCAGTTCAACGAAATCAGCATCGGGAAGAACAAGATCGTGGTGAAGCGCATCGCCTTCTACCGCAAGGAGGAGGTGAAGCAGCAGGTGCCCCTCCAGATCTCCGAACACGACCTGAAGCGCCTCCTGTTCGATATTCGACAGGCCATTGCTTAGCTTTGGATTCTATTTGTAATTCCTGCCATAACTACAAAAGGGCGCCAGGGGCGCCCTTTTGTTACCGCTGCGCTGAAGGCGCAGCGTGGACCTACATCATCGCCATCCAGCTTCCCGTTTCGGCGCCGCGGATGGGGCCTTCGGGGAGGTCGCTTTCCTTGAAGAGGAAGTGGCTGCTGTTCCAGCTGCCGCAGCTCTCGCAGCGGTCGGCGTAGTCCTGTGTCCGGTGGCCGCAGACGGCGCACTCGAAGCGGAGCTTCAGCACGCCCAGGTTCCGCAGCAGCTGCCGGTACTCGTTCAGGGCCGCGTCCAGGCGGGCGCGGCGGCTGTGGATCTTGGCCATGAAGAAGAACAGGATGGGGCTGTACACCACCTGGCTGCGAACCTCCTGGAAGAGTTCCAGGGCCTCGTCCAGGATCTCCAGCCGGTAGAGCATCTTTCCCAGGAAGAACTTGGCGGTGGTGGCGTGTTTGGAGGTGGCGGCCACCTTCCGCATGAGGGCGAGGCCGTCCTCGGGCCGTCCGAGCTGGATGAAGTAGTCCTCGATCTCCTGCAGGAAGGTGCCCTCCCCGGTCCTGCGGAAGCCCTCCAGCAGGATCTCCAGCCCCTGGGCCTCCTGGTCCTGCAGGATCATGCAGCGGCCGAGGCCGAGGTAGGCGGGGACGAAGTCCGGCTCCTCCTTGACAACCTGCTGGAAGGCCTGGGCCGCGTCCTTGAACTGGTCCGCCTCGACCTTGGCCATGCCCACCTGGTAGCCCAGCGCGGCCCCCTGGGCCTTCTCGCCCTGGGTCAGTTCGGCGGCGAAATGGGCGAGGAGTTTCTTCTGGACCTCCATGGCCTCGTCCCAGCTCTGCGAATCCATGTGCAGGGCGCGGAGCCGGCGCCAGGCGCGCAGGGCCTTCTTGGGGTAGTCCGCAGCCAGCTTCTTCAGCACCCCGATGGCGGCCTCCGGGTTCCGCACGGCCATGAGCGCCTCGGCCAGCTGGTACCGGGCCTCCACCAGCTCAGGGTTGGCCGTGCAGAGGGCCTCGAAGAGCTTGACGGCCTGTTCAGCCTCGCCGGTCTTGATCAGGATATCCCCCAGCAGCAGGCGGGCGGGCACATGCTCCTTGCGCTGTTCGAGGATGCCCTCCAGGATCCCGCGGGCCTCGCGCGGCAGCCCGTGGGCCACCAGGTCGCGGGCCTCCTGCATGCGCTCCGAGATGCGCTTCACCAGGCGGGTGTCGGCCGAGGCGTTGAGGCCCCGTACCAGCCGGACCACCTCCATGATCCCGGTGTAGAGGATGTTGAGGAGGAAGCCGAGGAGGAAGGCGAGGAGAATCAAGCTCTGCAGCTTGATGCTTTCGCGGAAGATCACCACCTCGCGCACCAGCAGCTCGTGGTTCGTCAAGTAGACGTTGCCCAGCACGAACAGCACGAAGGCGAGGAGCACGAAGAAGAACACATTCACGAGACGCATGGGCCGACCTCGAAAGCTGGACCTAGCATGACACAGGTCCGCGGCGGCTTTCGGCTGTCAGCTCTCCGTGGGGCGGTCGATCCAATCCTTCGCCGCTTTCAGGTCCTGCCATACGGCGCGGCGCACATCCTGGGTGTACTGGCGCAGCACATAGGCGGGATGGAAGGTGGGCATCACCGGGATGCGGCGGCCGCCCAGCTCCAGTTGGCGCCACTGGCCGCGGATGCGGGTGATGCCCTCGCTGACGCCGAGCAGCTCGCGGAGGGGCGTGGCGCCGAGCGTGACGATGACCACCGGCTGGATCAGCTCGATCTGGCGGCGCAGGTAGCCCAGGCAGGCACGGGCCTCGTCGGGGCCCGGGGTGCGGTTGTCGGGGGGCCGGCACTTGACCACGTTGGCGATGTAGGTCTCGGCCCGTGTCAGGCCGATGGCGCCGATCATCTTGTCGAGGAGTTCGCCGGCCTTGCCCACGAAGGGGCGGCCCTGGAGGTCCTCGTCCCGGCCAGGGCCCTCGCCCACGAACATCAGCCGGGCCGAAGGGTTGCCCTCCCCGAAGACGAAGCGGATCCGGCCGGGGCCCAGGGGGCACTTCAGGCAGCCCTGGATCGCTTGTTCCAGGGCCTGCAGGCTGGTGGCACCGAGGACAGCCTCCGGGGGGGGGCAGCCGATGGGATCCGCGGGAGGTTCGTACCGGGCCGCGGGCGGGGGGACCGGGCGGGTCGAAGGCGGCGGCTGGGACCTGGAGGGGGTCTCCGCCCGCCGAAGCGGGGCCGAAGCCGGTTCCGCCTCGGGCCGGGGCTCCCGGACCAGTCCCATCACCCCCAGCTCCTGCAGGGTGTCCCGCCAGGCTTCGAGGGGGGAGGTGTCCATGGCATCCAGACTAGCGCGGAACCTCGGGGCCCCTTCGGGCATCCTAGACTCTGGAGCCGCGGATGGAGGATCGATCACAGGAAACCCCTTTCGGAGATACGGATGCCTTCCACGGCGCCTTCTCCGAGCTCTATCCCCGCCTGGTGAGCTATGCCCGACGGTACGGGGCCACCTTCGCGGAGGACATCGCCCAAGAGGCCTTTGTCATTCTCATGCAGCGGGAGGAGCGGGTGGAGCACCCAACCGCGTTCCTGTATGGCACCGTGCGGACCCTGTCCCTGACCGAGCGCCGTCCCATGAAGAACCAGAATCTCAGCCTGGAAGTGGTCACCGAGCCCGGCCTCGCCGGCGGGGCCGATGACCAGGTGCTCAACCAGGAAGTGCGGGAGCGCATGCGGATGCTCTCGCCCACCTTCCGGGAGGCCCTGTGGCTCTTTGTGGTGGAGGGCCTTTCCATCCGCGAGATCGCCGACATCCTCGGCATTCCCGAGGCCACCGTGAAGACTCGCATCCACCGGGCCAAGGCCCAGCTCAAAGATCAGCTCAACCCCTCCGGAGGCGTGCATGTCCTGGTCTGATCCCGCCCGGCGCTTTGAACCTGCCGAAGATGTCCAACTGCGCGCCGAGCTTCGCGAACTCCTCGGGCTGGGGGCCGCCCCCATGCGGGCCGCCGCGCCCGTCACGGAGGAGCTGGCGACCCTGGCCGATGACCTCCGCAAGGAGGCCCAGCGCCGTCGTCGCACCGAGCGCCGCCGGCCCTCCTGGGGGCTGATGGCCGCGGCCGCCCTTCCCCTTCTGGCCGCGCTGGCGGGTCTGGGAACCTGGGGGGTCCAGCAGAAGCAGCGGGCCGATACCCTGGCCATCCATGCCCAGCGCCAGGAGGCCGAGCTGAGCCGCATCGCGGCCGCCAATTCCGCGGAACTGGCCCGGGAGCGCAAGGCGAAGGAGGAAGCCCAGCAGCAGCTTCAGTTGGTGGCCAGGGCGATCCCCAAGCGATCCCTGCCCTACCTGGTCATCCCCGTGGACAAGCCCCTCCGCCTGCAAGGGGAAGGCTATCACCAGGTGAAAGAGAAGCCCGGCCAGTAGGTCCGGCACATTCCTGGCATATTCAAGGGCAAGGTGTGCCCATGGAAAGCAATCCGCTGCTCCTCCTCATCCTCCTGCTCACGGCCTTGTGCACGATCCTGGCGGGCATGGGGGTCTTCAGCAACAGCCGCCCCCCCGATCCCCGCCTGAACCAGGTGGCGACCGATCTGGAGGACATCAAGAACATGCTCGCCCAGCTTCAGAAGGCGGTGCTCCAGTCGGAGCGGAAGCTGGAAAAGGAGGCCCAGTCCGGGCGGGGTGAAACCCGTGAGGTCATCGAGAAGCTCGCCGATGTGATCGACAAGCGGCTCAAGGAATTGGTCTAGCCGGGATCAGCTGTCCCCCCGGAGCGCATTACCCCGCTTGGCTGTGATTGGCGGGGGTCCAGCCCCGCTCGTTGAGGAGCTTCACGCCCTGGATGCGGGTGAGGCGGAAGGCCATCTCCTCCTGGTGCAGGTGGCAGAAGGCCAGCAGGTGGTCCTCCTGGATGGTGCGAGGCGAGACGCGCCGCAGCTGCGTCCGATGGGCCGCCGGGGGCAGGTAGGTCAGTTCCACCATGAGCGTGTGGCCGGCCGCGTATTCGAGGATGCGCTGGACCTCTTCGGCCAGCTGGTCCTCGCCGCCCAGGTGGAGCATGGGGATGCGGCGCTGGACCTCCTGGTAGAGGGTGGGGTCTTCGTCATGGAGGCGCTGCAGGGCCGAGCGCACCATCTGCTGCACGGGCTCCAGGTGGTGGTTCATCCCCTTCTCGTCCACGAAGGCCAGGGCCGCCAAGGCCCACAGGTACAGCTTCTCGTCCGCATCCAGGCTCATGGCCAGGAAGCGCCCGGGCTTGGGGATGAAGCCGGCCTGCTTGAGCAGCGCGTGGGCGTTGCCATCGCCGCGCACCTCCAGGACCGTGTCTGAGAGCGAGGCCAGCTTCAGGGGGGACAGCTCGGGGCGCAGCTTCAGCTCATCGGCCAGGTGGGCCGTGCGGGCCCGCACGAGGCGCACGCCCTGGTGCACCTCTACCTCACCCACCCGCCGGGAGAGATCATCCAGGAGCTGGACGAGGGGCTGGGGCAGGGGCTGGGTGGGGGCGCCGAGGCGCTGGGCCAGCTCGTCAAGCGGCACACCGGCTTCCAGGGCGCGGACCAGGGTGGCGTGGCTCACCCGGTAGCTGCCCATGGCATCCAGGGATTCCACGTCCGCCAACTGGGCCAGCAGCAGCAGCCGGTGGGGGTTCTGGAGGAGGGGGGTGAGCAGTTCCAGGGTGGGCTGGAGGATCAGCGGCTGATCCTGCTCCAGGGGCTGCCAGTGGGCCGCCGTGCCCTTCAGGTCCCGCAGCAGGTATTCGTGGGCCAGGGCCTCGCCGTGCTCGGTCAGGGTCAGGTGGGTCACCCCCTCGTCGCAGCGGATGATGCCCATGCGGCTCAGGAAGGGAAGGAATACGGCCCGCGTGCGGTCCTCGTCCAGGGGATGGAGGGTCTTGAGGAAGGCGAGGAAGGGCTGGGTGGCCAGTGTCTGCCCCCGGCGTTCCAGCAGGTGCTGGACGAGGAAGTGGCGGTCCTCCGCGGGAGGCATGCCCCAGGCTTTCAGATCGTGTTCCAGCAGGCTGGCGAAGGCCCGCTCCGCCACCCAGCGGGGTGGATGATTCGTCACCGCGGGCAGCAGGGTCTCCACCCGGCCATCCCGGTTCCAGAGGAGGCCCAGGCGATGCAGCAGCGTGAAGAGCAGGGTGGCATCCTGCTCCTCCTGGAACATGGCGTTGCGGTACATGAGCTGGGAAAGCTCTTTCTTGGCCGGCAGGCCGCCCTTGAGCACCCGCAGCCCAGCCACGCAGCGCAGGAGGACGCTGGTGAGGGCCAGGGAGAACCGGTAGGGCTCCGCGGCCCGGAGCTTCACACCTTCGGGGGCGAGGAAGCTGAGCGCGTGGTCGTCGAAGTCATCCAGGGCGTCGGCCACCCGCTCGGGCACCGTCCAGCCGGCCCCGTCCGGAAACACCAGGCCCAGGTCCGTGAGGACCGGCAGCGCCTCCGCAGAGGGCAGGGTGCCCTCGGCGACCAGATGCTTGAGGGCCACCAGGCCATCGCTGGGAAGGTCCGCCAGGGTATCCGACAGGCGCTTGTGGTCCTCCAGGTGGAAGACCATGGTCTTCAGCAGCCGCTTGCGGCCTTCGGGACCCTCCTCCCACCGGATGGGGATGGGCAGGCGCCGTCGTTCGCAGATGGCCCTGAGCTGCTCATCGGAACAGTTCGAGAGGAGCTGGTAGTGCTGAAGCGGCATGGGCACCCGGGTACAGAGGATCTTCCAGTATCCCATGGAATACGGGAACGCTCACGCGAAAAAAAGCGCCCGGCCAGGCCGGGCGCTGGGGGAATGGCGGAACCCTACTCGGGGGCTTCGAGGTGGTGGGGTTCCGAGGCGACGCCATCGCTGAGCACCACTTCGAAGTGCCGCCCGCGGGACGGCAGGGGCTGGCGGCCACCGGAGAGGATGGCCACCACCTCGCCGGTATCCGTGTCCCGCACCAGGGCGGCGGGGTGGAGCGTCGCATCCCAGGTGAGCTGGAGGACGCCCGGCGCCGTGCGCAGGAGCTCCGGTGGGGCGGAGAGGATCCGGGCCGAACCCCCCAGCGAACGGAGGCTGGCCTGGATGCGTCCATCCTTGAGGACGTTCACCCCTGCGATGGTGTCCAGGCGGGCGCGGTCGAGGGCGAGCGCCATCACGAAGTGGCGTTCCTGACCCTTGGGCCAGCAGCCGAGATCCATCAATTCGATGGGCGTTGAGAAGACCGTCTGCCCCTGGGCGTCCTCGCAAGCCAGAGTGTAGTCCCCCGAAGCAGGCAGCGCGGAGGGCAGCGCCTGGGTGCGGAAGGCCGGCAGGAGCCGTACCTGGCCCGTGGCATCCACGATGCCCCGAACGATCAGGCATTCCTGCGGCTTGGCTTGGGCGGGCAGAAGGCCCGCGTCCTCCGCGCCGACCTTGAGGAAGCCGCCGGTCCCGCCCCGGAAGTCGAGCACCTTCTGGTACACGTAGTCACTGATCCAGACCGGGGAGCAGTAGGCCATGATGTCCTTGGTGGTGAACGGGGATTCCAGCTTGTTCAGGACGCTGTCGTAGCCCCAGACGCCGATGAGGGCGCCGGCATAGGGATAGGCCGGATCAGGGTTCCCGGCGCCGCCGCAGGGGCTGTGCTGCCGGCCCATGTTGTGGCCGGTCTCGTGGGCGAAGACTTCGGGGAAGTTGCCGCCGTCCGCGTAGCCCGTCTTGTCCCAGCCGATGGCCGTGCGGTAGCGGAAATCCGCGGTGGACGCCGGCGGCACCCAGCCGAGCCCGGCCACGCCGGACGCATAGCTCACGTTCAGGGCCCCGAAGTAGTAGCGATCGCTGGCGCCATCGGCCACATGCTTGGTGGTCAGGTCGTTCAGGAGGGTGTCCCAGCCCGTCCCATCGGAGCTGAGCGTGGCGACGGAGGGGGTGAAGGGCGCCCCCACGGCGACGTCCACCGCCGAGATCGGGTACATCTTGGCCAGGCGGGCCACCCAGGCATCCTGGTTGGACGCGGAGATGTTGCCGGTGCCCGAGGCGAGGATGACGGGGAAGATGGTGGTCTTGAAGACCGGCACGGTGGTCGCCGACAAGATCGCGGTGGTCGTGTTGTTGGACTTGTCCGCCTCGGCGAGGAGGTTGCCCGGATCCACGATGGCCTCCACGCTGTAGCCGCTGCCGGTGGGGGTGGTCAGGTCCGTGCCGGGGACCGGCAGGTTCCAGCTCCAGCCGAGGGCGGACTCGTCCACTGCGGTGGGAACGCTGACGCCGGGGGCCGCGAGGATCTTCGGGTAGCCCGGCACCGGCACACCTCCGTTCAGGAGGGTGATCTGCACGGTGGGCATGGCCGTATTGGTCTGATTGGCCAGCACGAAGGCCCGGATCAGCCCCGCCTTGCCCGCCACGATGGGCACGGTGTTGTCGAGGGTCTGGGTGCTTTGGGTCAGTTCCAGCTTGGCGACGCGAAGATCCAGGGTGGTGCCGGCCGTGTTGACGGTGAAGGTGCGGGTGATCGGTCCACTGGGCGTGGTGATCACCAGGTCCCCGGAGGTGGCCCCCGCGGGCACGGTGAAATTGATCTGGGTGGGCAGGAGGGAATCGGGGTGGAGCGCCAGGCCGTTGAGGGTCAGGGTGGTCCCAACGTAGCCCAGGTAGGTGCCCGTGATCACCACCGGGGTGCCGACGGGCCCCTGGCTGGGATTCACGCCCGTGACCGTGGCTTGGCCGTAGGCGACGGTAAAGGGAGTATCCGAGGCGCCCGTGCCCTGGCCATTCTTGAGGGTGATGGGGGCGCTGCCGAACGCGGCCGTGGCCGGGAGGGCGGCGCTGAGGCGGGTGCCGTCGATTTGGGTAAAGGTGGCCTCCGCCCCTCCGATGGAGACACTCCAGACGTTGAAGAAGTTGCCGCCCGTGATCTGGACGGTGCTTTCTCCAGGCACGCCCGAGGTCGGAGTGAAGCTGGTGATGACGGGGTTCAACGCGGAGCCAGTGGGAACCTGGATGTCCACCGTCACGTCGTCCAGCAGGAAGCTGGTGGCCCGGGCCGCATCCTCCTGGCTTTTGAAGGAAAGGCGGATCGTCTGTCCCTTGTAGGGCAGGAGATCCACGCGATAAGCCTGGTAGTCCGAAGCGTCGAGGTTGGAGAAGGTCCGCAGGACATTCAGGGTGGCGCTGGTGGTATCCAGCGCGGCCACGGCGCAGGTATCCGCAGCCGTGGTGCCGGTCTCGGCCGTCACGATCTTCAGGTAGAAGGTCGCGGTGGCGGACTGTGCCGCCGCTGGCACATAGAGGTCCTGGGTGATCTGGTCCGAAGCCACGGATCCGTAACCGCCGAGCCAGGCAAAGTGGGTTCCGCCATGGGGGACGATGGCCGGGGTGCTGGTCCCCGGGGCCGGCTGGACGACGCCGGTATCCCCCTGCCAAGCCAGCGGGGTGCTCTGCTCGAAGTCGGGGTTCATCAATACCTGGGAGGCGTTGACGGTCGAGTAGGGTCCGAAGGACTCGCCCGTGCCTCCCGCCGTGGTCACGGTGAGGGTGCCAGGGGTCAGACCGGCCGGGGCCGTGGCGTGAAGTTCGGTGTCGCTGACCACGGTGAACGCGGCGGCATCCAGGCCGTTGAAGCGGACCTGGGTGGCCCCCACAAAATGGGAACCCATCAGGTTCACCACCGTTCCGGGGGAAAGGACGATGGGACCGAAGCCGCTGATGACAGGAGGCTGGGCCGCATCCACCGTGAAGGCGGCCGAGCTGGCGGTACCGGTCGAGGTGGTGACCTGGATGGGACCCGTGGTGGCATCCCCAGGCACGACCGCTTGGACCTGACTGGCGCCTGTGACCGCGAAGGAGAAGGCCGCATGCCCATTGAAGGCCACGGCACGGGTGCCGCCCAGGTTGCTGCCGCCGAGGAGGATGGTGGTGCCCGGGGTGCCATGGCTGGGGGTGAGGGTGCTGAGGGCGGGCGCGGTGGAGGGGGGCGGCGCAGAGGACCCACCGCCCCCGCAGGCGGCCAGGGCCACCAGCGTCGTGGGGAGGAGGATGCGAGACAGGCGGGTACCCATGGCGGCTCCAACGGAAAACCCCCTGGTCCCATGCGGCTAGGCGACCAGGGGGTATCTTTCTTTTACATCCTTGGAATCTGAAAATATCCTTACAAATCCTTAATGTGAAATTTTGCCCTACTTGGCGGTCAAGGTGCCCACGGACACCGTGATGGCGGAGATGACGCCGGCACCGTCCAGGACCTGGCTCTTGGTGCCATCGGCCGTCAGGGTGAGGGCGGTCCCCTGCGCCAAACCGAGGTTGGGCTTGAGGTCGAGGGCCACCCGCAGCAGGACGCCGTTCTGCGAGGCTGCGGCGGTGGGGGCCTTCTGGGCCACGGTGGCCTGGAGGACCGTGCCGGAGGCCTTGCCCTTGAGGATCTGCGGTACCGCGCCGAGGGTGAACTGCGTGCCGTTCTGGACCAGGGTGTTGGCGGGATCGGTCGATGCCACGTTGGTCCATGTGACCTTGGTGGTGTCGGCGTTCAGCGTGAGGGTCACGCCCGAGGCCGTGCCCGTGCCCGGGCCCACCAGATCGAGCACCAGGTGGTTCCCGGTGGACAGGGTGGTGTCCTTCTTCAGGAGATAGGTGCCGGAAGTGGGATCCGTGTAGGTCAGTGTGGTCGCCGTGGGTGCTGGCGTGCTGCCCCCGCCCCCGCCGCCGCAGGCCACGAGGCCCGCGAGGGCCAGGGCCGCTGGGGCCGAGAGGAGCTTCTTCATCATCGAGGTCATGGTCGTCTCCATCACAGGCCGCCGAGGAGGATGGTGAGGTCGGCGTCGGTCACGAGGCCGTCGAGGCTTCCATCGAGATTGCAAGTAGCGTTGGTGCTGCCGTAGTACTTGGCGAAGAAGAGCAGGTCCCGCTGGTCCACGGTGCCATCGCCGTTGAGGTCCAGGGTCTTGACGGTGACGGTCGCCGTGCCGGGGGTGGTGGTCCAAGAAGTGCCGGCGAAGATTGTGTAGGTGCCGGGCGAGCTCGGCGCCGTGTAGACACCGGCCTGGGTGATGGTGCCTCCGTTGGCACTCCAGGTGACGGTGCCGCTGGGCGCGTTCGTCACGATGGCGGAAAAGGTCTGCTGGGCTCCCGTAAGAAGGGTCGTAGTCGCCGGCGAGACGGTCACGGTCACGGTGGCCGGGTCATAGACCGCAACGGTAGCGCTCGCGGTGGCAGTGGGGGACTCGTTGCTGGCGGCGGTGACGGTGTAGAGGCCTACGGTGGGGGGAGCTGTATAGGTTGTGGTGGACCCGCTGGACGTGCTGCTGGGACTGACGCTGCCGCCGCCCGCTGAGACCGTCCAGTTCACTGTGTTGTCCGTCTTGAAATTGGACACCGAGGCCGTAAGGTATCCAGTGCCTGAGGGGAGCACCGAGATGGAGGACTGGACGAGGGTCACCGCTACGCCGGCGGTGGCGGCCTGGAGTTCCCACACGCCGCGCCCGAAGGTGGCTGCCCGCAGGAAACTGTCGTCCGGGGCGATGTAAAGGTCACGAACGGCCACCATCGGCAGGCCGGAGCCAAACCGGTTCCAGTTGCTGCCGCCATCGATGGAGTAGTAGACGCCGAAATCGGTTCCGGCGTAGATCGTGCTGGCGTTCTTGGGATCCGTCTCCACCACATGCACGGGGATGCCGAAGGGGAAGCCGTTGCTGGTGGTGTCGAGAGCCGTCCAACTGGCGCCGCCGTTGGCGCTCTTCCAGATGTGGTTCTTGGTGGCGTCCGGGGCCACGGAGGCCACGTAGACCATCTGGGAATTGGTTCGGTCGAACCAGACACAGCTGGTGTACAGCGCGCTGCCAGGAGGTGTGGCCGCCTGCGTCCAATTGGTCCCCCCGTTGTAGCTGAAGAAGAACCGCCCCTGGTTGGCGGCGATGCCGAGGGCGTTCAGATCGCCCGCAGCGGCACCGATATTGCGGATGTAGAGGGCGTCCGAGGGATCGGAGCTGGAATTGGTCCCGGCTTTCGGAAGGCCCGTGGTGGACAGGGCTGACCAGCTGCTCCCGAAGTCGAGGCTCTTATAGACCGTGCCATTGGTGGCGGTGTACACCGTGTTGGGATCGGCCGTGTCACCCTGGGCGAGCCGGGGCTGGAAGGGCGCGAGGCTGCTCTTATTGGATTCAGTGATCCCGGAGGAGGATGGGTTGAACGGAGTGGCGCCGCCATCCGTGCTCTTGTAGATCTGGGTGTAGTAGATGGAGCCCAGCATCTGGTTGCCATCGACGGGATTGATCAGGGTGGCGAAACCGTCCCCGCCGATCTGATCCTCGAAGGTGCTGCTGGCCGCGAGACCGCTCCCCGTGTCCTGGCGGATGCGGGTTCCGTTGTCCTGCAGCCCCAGGGAGATGCGGTACTTGCCGTCGGCGACGTTCGTGGCCGTGGTGGAACCCACGTTGTAGGCAAGGTGGGTGGCCAAACCCTTGTTCCGGGTGTTGTCGATGAAGGTGAGGTCGGGATTGGACGTGGGGATGGTGGCGCGCCAGGGATCCTTGAAGATGGACAGGCCGCCGTCATTGCCCACGTAGAACAGGCCGCCCTTGTAGGTGACCGTGTGAAAGTCCGCGTGGGAGTACACGTGGCCGCTGCCGTACCACTGAGTGAGCTGCTGCCAGTTGGCGCCTCCATTGATAGAGCGGTACATGGCCAGGTTGGCGCCCATGATAAGACGACTGGGGTTGGTGGGATCCACGGCGATGGCGTGGTTGTACCATGCCTGGCCCCCGTCGCCGCTCACTTTGGTGCCCTGGAAGAGGCCGCCGGCCTCCGTGGCCGCGGCCTGCCAGGTCCAGTCGTGGCCTTTGTTCGTGGTGCTGAATACTCCCCGTCCGATCACGTCACTGGTTACATTTCCGGATTGGTCCTTGGTCACAGCCTCCACTTCCGCATACCCTTGCGTGCCGTTGGGCACAGCCGTCAGGGTGATGCGGCCGGGAGTGATGTTGGTACCCAGTCCGGGGAGAGTGGCCTGGGTCCAGCTCGCACCTGCGTCCGAAGAATAGTAGATGCTTCCAGCGCCGCTGCTGTCCTGGGCGGAGCAGACAAGCTCCGTTGCGCTGAAGGCCTGGATGGACCAGGCCTGGCCTGCGGTGGGACCACTGGCCACCGGGGCAAAGGTCACGCCGCCATTGGTGCTGCGCTTCAGGCCATCGTTGGTGCCCCAGAGGACCACGTTGGCGTCCACCGCGAGGATGAAGTAGGAGCGGGTCTGGGCGCCGAGGCCAGTGGAGGCGGTCCAGCTCGTTCCGCCATCGGTGGACTTGTAGAAACCACGGCCTTCGGCGTCGAAGGCATCCCCGAGGCCCAGGTAGAGCACCTGGGCGTTGGCGGGGCTCAGGGCCAGGGCGCCCACGGAGACGTTGCCGCTGGAACCGCTGTTGGGCAGCCCGTCGGTCTTGGGAGTCCAGGTCCAGTCACCCGCGGCATTGGGATCGGCATTGGTGCATTCCCATACGCCGCCGCCGCTGGCGGCCAGGTAGAGCGTGTTGTTGGCGGGGTCTACGGCGATGGCGCTGGGGCGGCCGCTGTCGATGTCGGGAGAGAGGTTGGTCAGGTTGGCGGTGGGGCCCAGGTTCTTCCAGGTTCCACCGGTTCCGGAGGGTGCCGCGGCGGCTCCGATGATGGCGGGGAGCAGCTTGCTTCCCGTGGCCTGGGGCATTAGGGCGCCCCAGCGCCGCATTTCCTGAACGGCCAGATGGTTCTTGTAGTCGAGGTAGGCCGGGCTGAGCTTGCCGCCGAACCACCAGAGGTTCCAGTCGCGGCGGAGGTCGGGACGGTCGAGCCCCCGGCCCTCGAGGGCCGGACTATCCTTCCGGGCGGGCAGGTCCATCCGACGCTGGCCGAGGCCCTGGGCCCCCAGGGGAAGGGCCAGGAGCAGGGCAAGGGCGGTGAGGGTTCGGGTTGGCGAGAAGCCCATGGTGGCTCCAAAAAAGGGGGACCCCGGATGGCCAGACTCATCGGCACTTCCGGGGCGAATCCCCACTATACGTTTCTGCGAGACTTGGAATTACTGACAATTCCTTAATCTCGCGGGTTCCCCCGGTCGGGTTTCGTTGACCGTTCCGGCCATGGCTTCTAGGCTCAAAGGTTTGGACTCGCCGCTGCCGTGATCGCCCTCCGCCCCGACAATCCCCTGATCGTACAGAGCGACCGGACGCTGCTGCTGGAGGTGGCCCATCCCGCCTTCGAACAGGTGCGGGACGAGCTGGCGCGCTTCGCGGA
>JAJZQW010000024.1 GCA_021802985.1 Acidobacteriota bacterium
GCCCTCGATGCCCTCGGGCACGAGCTTGGTGTCGTCCTTGCCTTCCTGGAAGTAGCGGTCCTTGCTGCCCTGCTTCATGGCGCCCAGGCTGCCCATGCCGCGGTAGGCCTTGAAGGTGCGCCCGCCGTAGAAGATGGTCTCGCCGGGGGCCTCGTCTGTGCCCGCGAAGAGGCTGCCGATCATGACGCAGTCTGCACCCGCGGCGATGGCCTTGGCGATGTCGCCGCTGAACTTGATGCCGCCATCGCTGATGCAGGTGGCGCCGGCCTCACGGCAGGCCCGGCTGGCCTCGGCCACGGCGGTGATCTGGGGCATGCCCGCGCCGGTGACAATGCGGGTGGTGCAGATCGAGCCGGGCCCGATGCCCACCTTCACGGCGTCGGCGCCAGCCGCGCAGAGGTCCTTGGCGCCCTGATAGGTGGCCACGTTGCCCGCGATGATGGGCGTGTGGGGGAAGACCTTCTTGAGCGCCCTCAGGGCCTCAGCCACGCCGATGCTGTGGCCGTGGGAACTGTCCAGGCAGAGCACGTCGACCTTGGCCTCGATCAGGGCCGAGGCCCGGGTCAGCAGTTCCTTCCCCACGCCCACGGCGGCGCCCACGCGCAGGCGGCCCATGCCGTCCTTGCAGGCGTTGGGGTATTCGATGGACTTCTCGATGTCCTTGACGGTGATGAGGCCCTTGAGCTGGCCCTGGCCATCCACCACCAGCAGCTTCTCGATGCGGTGCTTCTGCAGGATGGCCCGGGCTTCCTGCAGGGTGGTCCCCACGGGCACCGTAATGAGGTTGTCCTTGGTCATGGCCTCGCGCACGGGGATGTCCCAGCGGGTCTCAAAGCGCAGGTCGCGGTTGGTGAGGATGCCCACCAGCTTGTGGCCCTCCACCACGGGCACGCCGCTGATGCGGAACTTGGCCATCAACGCCTCGGCATCGCGAATGGGCGCATCGGGCTCGATGGTGATGGGGTCGGTGATCATGCCGGATTCACTGCGCTTCACCTTGTCCACTTCCTCGGCCTGACGCTCGGGGCTGAGGTTCTTGTGGATGATGCCCATGCCCCCGAGTTGGGCCAGGGCGATGGCCATGCGGCTCTCCGTCACCGTGTCCATGGCCGCCGACAGGAGCGGGATGCGCAGGGGAATGTCCTGGGTGAGGCGGGTGCCCAGGTCGACCTGGTTCGGATGCACCTCCGAATAGCCCGGCACCAGCAGGACGTCGTCGAACGTCAGCGCTTTCATCAACGGCAAGGTCAGCATGGGTCGCCCTTCAGACCGGACCCGCCTCCAGCGGGACCTTGCAGGCCATGGTCTCACGGTTGGCGGACGGCTTCCATCTACAGTCGCGAGCCCTCGCAAGCCGGGGACCCAGGCCCTCTTACAGGAACCTGGGATAGAAGGTCAGGGTCAGCGCAAGCGGGGCCTCCAGCCCGTGGGGCCCCAGCGATTCGAACCGCCACTGGAGGCCGGCCTTGACGGCCTCGGCGCGGAGAAAGGCGGGGCCGGAGAGGGCGATGGCCCGCTGGGTAACGCCGTCGGCGCCGATGGTGAGGCGGACCCGCACGGGCTGGCGGGCAGCGACGGCCTCGCCGGGGCCCAGGCGATGGAAGAGGGGCACTTGGTGGATGGGGATCAGCCGGTGGTCGGGCATAGCCACCCCGGTGGCCGGCCGGAACCGGCCGCCGGGGCCCAGGGCCGCGTCCCGGCCGGTGCCCCTCGCGAGGCCGTTGCCCCCGGTCTGGAGGGGCAGGGCGAGGTTCAGCGACAGGAACGCCCGGTCAGCCGTCGGCAGGGTGCTCAAGGAGGCCGGATCGATGGCCTCGCTGGGCATGGCGGTGGCGGTGGTGAGCCGGGCGAGCCGCGGATCCAGCGTGGAGGTGCCTTCTGCGTGCCCGGCGCCGCCCGCGACCCTCGGTCCCACAAGGTTCCGCGCGGGGGGCGGGAATCCGGACCGCTCGACGGGTTCGGCGAGGAGGACAGCCACCGATCGGCCCGCCTGGACGACGGCGCCCTGGATCGACTGGAGGGATGACGAGTCGAACCGGCTCTGCGCGATTCCAAACACCAGCAGGGAGGTCAGGCCAAGGCTCAGGAGGCACGGCAGTATACGGGAGGCAATGGGCGCGGAGGTGCGAATGGGGTGCAGATCGTGGATCGAAGAACCCTCTCCCGCCAGGGGAGCCAACTCAAGGACATGGAGCAGGGGATGCATGATTCCACCTAGTCTGGGGAGGGCGGGGGGCACTCGCAACGGAAACCGTGTGCGGGCGTTCCCTGCCAGGGCCGAGGATTCGCGCAGTTGAGGGTGGGAGCCGGGCAGCGGGGCCGGAAGGGGCAGCCCGTCGGCCGTTCCTCAGGGGCCGCCAGAAAGCCGGCTTCGTGCGAGGGCTGGCGCCGGGCGGCGCCGAGGAGGCGCGCGGTGTAGGGATGGCGGGGGGCGCGGAGCAGACGGGGGGTGGGACCGGCCTCCAGGATCTCGCCGCCATAGAGCACCCGCAGTTGCTCGCAGACCGCCGCGGCCACGCCCAGGTCGTGGGTGCTCCACAGGAAGCCCAGGCCCCGCTCCTTTTGCAGTTCCAGCACCAGCGCGAGGAACTCGGCCTGGACCGTGGGATCCAGGGCCGTGGTGGGCTCGTCCAGCACCAGCAGTTCCGGATCGCAGGAGAGGGCCATGGCCAGGCAGAGCCGCTGGCGCTGGCCGCCGGAGAGCTGGTGGGGCTGGCGGCGGAGGAAGGCCCGATCCCCCGGCAGCCGCAGGCGTTCCAGCAGGGGAACCAGGCGGGCCAGGGCCGCCCGGGTGGGTTCGCGCCGGTGGGTGCGCGGCAGCAGAACCAGGTGTTGCGCCACGGTGAGGAGGGGATTGAGGGCCTGCTGTGGGTCCTGGGGCACCCATGCCATCCGGCCGCCCCGGATGCGGTCCCGGTCCCGGCTGGGCCGGTCCATGGGGATGCCGAAGGCCCGGATGCTCCCCTCGGTCTGGCGGACCCCCGGGGGCAGGACCCCGAACAGCGCCTGGAGCAAGAGGCTTTTCCCGGATCCGCTCTCGCCCACCAGTCCGAGGCGATCCCCGGGGGCCAGGTCCAGGCCCAGGGGGCCCAGCAGGCGGACCCCGTCCAGGCGTTCAAGCACCAGGTTCCGGATTTCGAGGGACATGGCGGTAGGATGCCAGGGAAATTCCCTCTTACCAAGGATTCCATATGGCCGGGAAAACGCCCTTGACGACCTGGGGGGCGGTCCTACCCTTGGTCCACCGAATCAACCGCGGGACCGGCGGAACGATCCCGCCCTTGGAATGGAGGTTCCATGGATTTTCTGCGCCCAGATCTTCAGGAGCGCCTGATGAAGGACCATTTCGAATTTCGGAAGCTGATGGAGGAACACAAGGCCGCGGATACGCGCCTGGGTGATCTCCAGCGGAAGCCGAGCCTCTCCGCCAAGGAATCCCTGGAGGAGGTGGAACTGAAGAAGACGAAGCTGCGGGCCAAGGAGCGCATCTACCGGATCGTGGAAGAGGCCTCGAAGCATGGCGACCAGTAGGCCCAATCCACTTTGAGGAGAAGCCCCGGGAATCGGCCCGGGGCTTCGTTCTTTTGGGCGCCTGCGTTTTCCGGTTGGTGGGCGGGCGTGGTCGTGGTTTCTTGGAACCATGAAGGCCCGTCACTGGATCACTGGAATCGCGCTGCTGGCATTGCTGGGGGCCGCCGTGGCGGGCCTCGTCGTCACCGGAGGGCAGGATCCGGCCTCCGGTTTCCGGGGGCCAGCCAGCCATCGGGCCCCGAAGAAACTGAAGCCCGCGAAGAAGCCGAAAAGCCCGAAGAACGGCAAGGTTCAGAGCGACCTGAAAGCCCCGGTCCCGGCCCCCGCTGCCGTGCCGGATCCCACCGTGGACGAGGGCCCGTTGCGGACGGCGCATGCCCTGGCGGCCCTGGCCGTCACGCCGGAGGAAGTGGAACTGGCCCGGCAGGCGGAGCGGCTGGCGAACCATGAGGTGGACCTGGCCTTCGCCGATGCCATGCGGGAGGCCGCGGCCCGCACGCCCCAGGTCACGCCGGAACTCGAGGATCTCCAGGCGGAGAAGGACTACACCGAAGCGGCCGTGGCCGCCGACCAGCGACAGCTGGCCCTGCTCACGAAACAGGTGGCCGAGGCCACGGGGGATCGCCAGGACGGTCTGGGGGATCAGCTGGAAGTGGCCAAGGCCCAGTTGGAACTGGACCAGGACGAGCTGGATGATGCCACCGACAACCTCGAGAAGGCTGGGGGCGACCCCCAGGCCAAGGTCCGGCGCCTGCGGGTGGCCCACGACGCGGTCCAGAACGAGTCCCACGCCGCCGCGCCGACGGAGGGCAGCTTCAAGCCGGGCAGTCTGGTGGGCCGGTTCGGCGATTGGAACGCCTGGCGCACCAAGCTGGCCCGCCTAGAGGCGGCCCGACAGGACGAACTGGAGAAGGTCCAGGAACTCAGCAAGCGCAAGCAAGCCGCAGACGACGAGGTACAGAAGCAGTGGGATGATCGGGAGAACGCCCGAAAACAGGCCGCCGGGTTCCTGAAGCGGGGCAAGGTCGCGGATCCGGGCTCCAGCAGGGACGAAGCCAAGGCCACCATCACTTCGCTCAAGCGGTTCACGGACGCCCAGCGTGCCGTGGTCAGCCTGGGCAAGCGCCTCCAGGACGAGCAGGACTTGAGCGAGGTGTACGGAAGCTGGATCGGTCTGGGACAGGCCTACGAGCAGGTGGCGCTCCACCGCATCCTCCAGTCCGTGCTCTGGATCCTGGGCGTGCTGCTGGCGGTCTTCCTCACGGGCCGCCTTGTGGATCGGCTGTCCCGTCCAGTTCCCGGAGAGTCCCGTCGTGCCGGCGCCCTGGGTCTGGTGATACCCTTCGCTGCCTCGGTCCTGGGCCTGCTGGTGATCCTCTTCGTGGTGCTGGGCGTGCCCAGTCAGACCACCACCATCCTGGGCTTGGCCGGCGCCGGTCTCACCGTGGCCCTGAAGGATTTCATCGTGGCCTTCTTCGGCTGGTTCGTGCTCATGGGCCGCAACGGCATCCACGTGGGCGACTGGGTGGAAATCAAGGGTGTGGGCGGGGAGGTCGTGGAGATCGGCCTGCTGCGCACGGTCCTCCTCGAGACCGGCAACTGGTCCGATGCCGGCCATCCCACGGGCCGCCGCGTGGCCTTCGTGAACAGCTTCGCCATCGAAGGGCACTACTTCAACTTCTCCACCACCGGCCAGTGGATGTGGGACGAGCTGAGCGTGCTGATCCCGGCGGGCCAGGACCCCTATCCCATCATCGACGGCATCCAGAAGCTGGTGGTGAAGGAGACCGAAGCCAATGCCCGGCTGGCGGAGGAGGAATGGAAGACATCCACCCACCGCTACCGGGTGCAGACCTTCTCGGCCCAGCCCGGCCTCAACGTGGTGCCCACCAGCCAGGGCATCGAGGTGCGGGTGCGCTACATCACCCGCGCCTACCAGCGCCACGACGACCGCCGCGACCTCTACCAGTCCGTGGTCGAGCTGATGCACGGCAAGCGGCCGGAGGACATTGCTCCGACCGAGGCCTGAAAAGGTAGCTGGTCGCGGAAGGCGCGGTATTACACGGAAGACACGGAAAGGAGCTAGACCCAGATCCTTTTCCGTGTCTTCCGCGCCTGTTCCGCGCCTTCCGCGACCAGCCTTTTCGGAATCAGGCTTAGATGAACCTCGGCCGGTAGGGCTCGCCGACCCAGTACACCATCTCCAGCAGCTCCGCGACGTCCCAAAGCAGCACGTCGGCCTTGGCGCCCGGATGCAGGTGGCCGAGGTCGCGGCGGCCAAGGCTGCGGGCGGCGTGGAGGGTCATGGCGGTGAAGGCTTCCTCGAAGGTCATGCGGAGCTGCAGGCAGCCCAGGCGCAGGATGGTGAGGGGATCCAGGCAGGGGCAGGAGCCGGGGTTGAAGTCCGTGGCCAGGGCCACCCGGCAGCCAGCCTCGATCATTTTCCGGGCCGGGGCCCAGTCGCGCATGCCGAGGAACAGCGTGGTGCCCGGCAGCAGCACGGGTGTGACGTCCGCCGTGGCCATGGCCTGCATGCCGGCCTCGCTGCAGAACATGAGGTGGTCGGCGCTGGCCGCGCCCACCTCCGCGGCCAGCTCCGCGCCGCCGGTCCAGCTCAGCTCGTCCGCGTGGACGCGGGGGCGCAGGCCCAGCCGCTTCCCGGCCTCGAAGATCCGCCGGCCCTGGTCGGCCGTGAACACGCCGGTCTCCACGAACACGTCGCAGAAGGTGGCCACGCCCGGATGGCGGCGTACCAGCTCCGGCAGCCAGTCCTCGGCCACGGTGCGGGCGTTGGCCTCGGCGTCACCGCCGAATTCCGGTGCCAGATCGTGGGCCGGCAGCAAGGTGACGTCGAAGCTCCAGCCCCGGCGCCGCAGCTCGGCGTAGGCGGCCGTCAGCCGGGACTCCGCCTCCAGCTCCAGGCCGTAGCCGGTCTTGCATTCCAGGTGGACGATCCCGCGCTCACGGAAGGCCCGCAGCCGCGCCTCGCCGGTCGCCACCAGTTCCGCCACCGTGGCCGCGCGGGTGGCGCGGACGGTCTCGCGGATGCCGCCACCCTCGGCGGCGATCTGCTGGTAGGTATCGCCGTGGAGGCGGCGGTTGAATTCGCCCGCGCGGTTGCCGCCGAAGAGCAGGTGGGTGTGCGGATCCACGAAGCCCGGGCTGGCCCAGGCACCGCCGCCGTCGATCTGCGGCACCTCCCGCCATGCCGCGGGCAGGTCCGCCGCCCGGCCCAGCCAGGCCACGCGGTCGCCTTCCAGGGCCAGGGCCGCGCCGGGAATGCGGTCCACCGCCCAGGCTCGGGCGGGATCGGGGGTCAGGAGGCCCCGGAGGTTCGTGAGCACGCGACGGTCGGACATGCCCCCAGTCTGCCAGGGACGGGATCCCCCCTTCTTGGTAGGATCGCGACACACCGGAGGTTCCGATGCAGCGCTTGGGGCGGGTCCGGCAGCGGCTCGCGGCAGGGATCTTCGCCATGAGCGCGGTGCTGGCCGCCGCCCAGCCCCCGTCGCTCCTCCATCCGGGGCCCCTGAAACCCGGGGAGGGACTGGCCATCTGCCTGGGGGATGGCCCGGTCCAGAGCCGGGGCGACGCCTCGGAACAGGCGCCCATGGGGGACACGGCGAAGCTGCTCTGGCTCAAATTGGAGGGGACCGAGTGGGCCAGCCGCGGGGTCCGGTTCAAGTGCACCGGTACCCTCGGGTCCTCCACCTGCAGCCGGAAGGAGGGCCATGGGACGGTGGACGTGGGCCAGGCCCTCCGGGATGGGTGCGATCTGGCCTTCCTGGCCTGGATCGGGGATTCCATGGGGCGGTGGCGGCGGGACTACGGCGAGAGTGCAGGCCGGCTCCGGATGCTGGAGGTCTTCGAGCCCTTCCTGGGGAATCGTCTGGCCCCTGGAGATGACCTCCCGGCCCTGACGCCCGCCTGGATCGGCCGGGGCGACCTGCTGCAGACCAGTCCCCGGGCCCTGGCGGAGTGGCTCCAGGATCCAGACCAGACGGATGTGTTGTCCTTTGCCCAGCGGTTCCTGTCGGGCTACTTCTCGGAATGGAAGGCGCTGTTCAGCCGCGAGGGGTGGTGGATCCTGCCGGCGACGGGGCCTGTGCCCGGCCAGCCCGGCGCCACCTCCGCCTGGGTGGTGGCGGGCCGGGAGGGTGCCCTGGTGGTGCTGCACCTCCCCCGCGGGCGCGGCGATCACGAAGGCCTGGCGCGGTTCCACGAGATCCTGGGGAAGACGTGAGGGGCGAACCCCCGGAAGCCTGGTTCGTGTACCTGCTGCGCTGCGGCGATGGCACCCTCTACTGCGGCATCGCCCTCGACGTGGCGGCGCGGCTGGCGCAGCACGCGGCGGGGAAGGGCGCGAAGTACACCCGCGGCAGGAGTCCGTTGGAACTCGTCTACACCGAAGCCTGCGACACGAAGGCGGACGCGCTGCGACGGGAACGGGCGATCAAGCGGCTGTCCCGGGAGGCCAAGCTCAGGCTTTGCGCCCCTTCGCCATCTCGCCGAGCAGCCCAGCCACGGCGGCCCTCGGATCCTCGGCCTTGAACACGGCGTTGCCGGCCACCAGGCAGTCGGCACCGGCGCGGATCAGGTCGGCGGCGTTCTTCAGGCTCACGCCGCCATCCACCTCGATGAGGAAGGGCACCCCGCGTTCGGTGCGGAGCGCGTCCAGCCGCTTCACCTTGTCCAGCACGCGGGGGATGAAACTCTGACCGCCGAAGCCGGGGTTCACGCTCATGAGCAGCACGAAGTCGAAGTCGCCCACGAGGTCCACGAGGGTTTCGATGGGCGTGCCGGGGTTCAGCACCACGCCGGCCTTGCCGCCGGCCTGGCGGATGGCGGCGAGGGTGCGGTGCAGGTGGGGATCCGCCTCCTGGTGGACGCTGACCCAGTCGGCGCCCGCCTTCACGAACTCGGCCGCGTAGCGCAGAGGCTCCACGATCATCAGGTGGCAGTCCAGGGGCAGGGCGGTGGCCTTGCGGAGGCCCTCCACCACGGGCAGGCCGAGGGTGATGTTCGGCACGAAACGGCCGTCCATGACATCCACATGGACCACCTGGGCTCCGGCGTCACCAATCATCCGGAGTTCCTCACCCAGCCGCGTGAAGTCGGCGGAAAGGAGCGAGGGCGCGAGGAGGGGCGAATCGGGGCGGAGGCTCATGGCTCTAGTATCCCAGAGCTAAGCAGACTCGGGCCAGAGACCTTGCCTCAAGAGAATTCGCTGGCAACGCCGGTTCTGTCCGTGGTGGTACCGACGCTGCCAGATCACCTTTGAATGGCTGGCTCCCTAAACCCTTGTCAATTCACATAGGGCTCGAACCAACCGATGGGCTCTCCATCGATCCGCTTGTAGGGGACGGTCTTGTAGAAGACCTGGACCGGATCCGAGTGCTTCAGGGTTGAAGGATTCGGGAGGATGGCCTTCAGTTCGTAAGTCAGACCGGTCGGAACCGTTGGGGATTGGAGGGAAAAGGTTTGGGGTGCATCGATATAGGTGGAAGGGCCTCGGGTTTCATATTTGAAGGCGTACTTCACGGACTGGGTCGCCATACCCGTTTCGGGATTGATGACGACACCTGGAAGTTTCGTAGTGGTGGCCTTATAGGCGCCAAGTACAGGGTAGACATACCGGGTACCGTCCTCGGGATTGATGGGTCCGAAGCGGGCATGGTACACCTCCTGCACCATCACTTCCGGAATGTCCTCCACGTTGAACACACCCCAGGGGATGGGCTGGACGGGGCTCACCTGCCCCGGTTGGGGATTGGCCATGTGGTTCAGGTAGAAGCCCGGCGAATCGATCCAGGTGGTGCTGGTGAGGGTGCCCGTGGCCTCCAGGTCGAGCTTCACGTTGAAATTCAGGGGCTGCATGGGGGCGGCCTTGTCTCCACCGCCTAAAAATTCCGTGACAAATCCCGCCGCTCCCGCGATCCAGGAGGTATAGCTAGCGGTGCCGCCCGAGAAGTAGCTGGTGACCAACTGGAGAGCGACGTTGTACCACCAGGAATCCTTGTTGGCCTGGTCATCGGTGGACTTCTTCAGCGCCTTCATGGCGTCGTCGGTGCTCTTGTAGTACTTGTAGCCTTTCCCGAGGGCGGCCTCTAGCGTTTCCAGATCGCTCCGGCCGAAGCTGGCAGGGGCGTTGTTCATCATCTGCTCGACGGTCCCGTAGATGTTGCCGGTCATCTTCAGGTTGGACACATTCAACCCGAAGGTCTTGACGTCCAGGCTGACGAAGGGCTTGTTGATCAAGGTGGGATCGTAGCCCGAGAGGATGAAGTCGTAGTGGCTCCAGCCGTTCAGGGTCATGTTGGACAGGGTGTAGATCTGCTGGGACGGGTCGTAGTCCTTCAGGAAGCATTTCGACTCGGCCGGGAAGGTCAGCAGGGCGCTGCGGTACTGCTCCTGCGAGGGGTTGAAGAGCTGGACCGAGGTGGCGTACTGGGAGTTGGCGAGGTTGTAGGTGTTCAGGAAGAAGAAGCGCAGGATGCCCCGGTACTTGTTGTACAGGGCGAAGTAGGGGAAGGCTGGCGCCTGAGTGGGCGTGCCGAAATCACGGATGACCAGCATCCAGCCGTCCTCGGGGAAGACATCAGGGGTCGTTCCATTGTTGGGATAGGTCGCATGGCCATAGGTGTAATAGGGCAACTGTGTAACCTGGGCTTGTCGAACTGCCCCATCCTTGTAGTAGTAGGGGGTGTAGGGCCTGTTGGTCCAGAAGTCCCAGTTGGGATCACGGTTAGGATCCGAGGCTGCCATGGTCCGGAAGAGGCTTGGTGGCGGGGTCTGGGCCCGCAGAGGGGTGAGGATCGCTGCGCCCGCGAGCAGGCAGAGAATTAGCTTGGACTTCATGGAACCTCCTTTTGGGTAGAACAATGCTGGGCCTGGAACCATTCCAGGCCGTTCGGGAGAGGGTTTGGCGAAACTACTCGGGGATGCTCATGGCAAGACGTAGGCCTGTGAGGATAGAGGGGTGAACATCCAGGGTTCGACGAGCCGAATCAAAGTACATTTTCGTGTATCCGACTTCGGCGCTATAAGAACCCCATGTGGAGCCCCTGAAGGTCCTCCAAATGGGCCTTGGGTTATCGATCCAGGGACTGCCATCCGAAGGGGCGCCCCCGTAGTCATAGTGGCTGTCGTCCTCGGTCCATTGAAACACCGTGAACATGTCGTGGAGGCCCCAGGCATTGGGCTGCTTCAACCCCACCTCCGGCCAGGGCTTGCCCACGGCGCTAGTGGTGTCAGCGGTCCAGCAATAGGTGTCGACTTGGCCGAAATCGTCGCCCCAGAAATACCGGGTGGTGCTTCCTGCGCGCAGGGCGTACTCCCACTCCGCTTCGCTCGGCAGACGGAATTCCCTCCCGGCGAAAAGCTTGTTCAAAGGTGCAAGGAAGTCCAGGTGCCATTCGAACCAGTCCCGGTTCCACACGGCCACATCGGGATCCTTGGTGGCGTAGTCGGGCGTGGTCCAGCCCGTGACGGCCTTCCACTGGCGGGTGGTGACGGGGAATCTGGCTAGGTAGAAGGCCTTGGCGAAGGTGACTTCGTGTCGGGGAAGAGCTGTTGTTGGTCCTGGATAGGTAACCCAACCCTCAGTCTGTTCGGGATAAACAGCTCCCATCATGAAACTGCCCGGTGGGATCAGGACGAAGTCCAGGGCCACCTCCCCCGGCAGGGTGAAGGTGAGGGTGGGCGCGGGATAGCTGACCTTTACCAGGGCGCCGGTGGTGGTCAGTTCCACCTCCTGGCTCAGGCGCAGGGGGTAGCGCGGGGTGCTGCCCTCCTGCACCGTCGCGGCGCTCACTGCGTAGCGGCCCGGCGGCAGGCCCTTCAGCGCCTCGGTGCGGGCGAGGGTTCTCGTGAACCCATTCGGCCCGGTCACGGTCACGGCGGCGTCCAGGCCCACGGGCAGCCCTTCGACCTTCACCAGGAGGCCCGGCTTCACAGTCAGGGATGCCTTGGCGACTTTGGTGCTCCCATTTCCGGCGGTTACCGTGAGTGTGTATTCGGTGTTGCTCGCCGCCTCCAGGGCCACATCCATGCCTGACGGAACAGGACTTCCCAGGGGCTCCACGCGCCCCTCCCCGCCCGTATAGGCCACTTTCAAGGTGGCCGGCTCGCCCACCTCAATCGCGGAAGGCACGACCTCGAAGCGGGAGATGGCCGGGTCAGGTGTCTTTGCCCCACCGCAGGCGAGGGCGAAAAGCAGGCCCGGCAGGGCGAGGGAACGCCAGAAATGAAGTCCTGGGCGCGAAAAGAAGGTCGTGGCGGATCTGCTCAATCAACACCTCCTGATCGTATTCCGATAGCAGGTCTGTGGATTGGGGCAATGGTACCCTCCACCCTATCCTCAACATCAAGATATGTTTCTTGTTTTTAAATATTTAGATATCGAGGCTCAGTCTCGATTCTTGAGAGTCTTGCAGCCCAGGGCACATCCTCATCCATCTCGTCGTGGATACGAGAGACAAAAAACTCAAAATTGTCCTTTGTGCAGATCCCTGTTCGGCGCACCAGGATCAGCGCATCAGGTTAGCCTCAACCCCGTTCACCCAGAGCCGCCCAGGCTTCAGCTTGCGCAGGACCTCGGGCGTGATTTCGCCGATGGGGGCTTGCACCCACAGCAGGTCGGCCACGGCGCCCTTCTTGAGCTCGCCCAGGTCCTTGGGGTGCCCCAGGGCCCGCGCATTGCCGGAGGTGTAGGCGCGCAGGGCCTCCACGCGGGAGAGCCGCTGGTCGGGCAGAAACCCGCCGGGCGGATCGCCCGCGGGATCCTGGCGGGTTTCCGCGGCGGCCAGGCTCACGAAGGGATTCGCGTCCTCCACCGGGGCGTCGCTCCCGAAAGCCAGCAGGGCGCCGCCATTCACGAGGTTGCGCCAGGGGAAGGCCTCCTTCACGCGATCGGGCCCCAGCCGGGCAGGCGTCCAGGCATGGTCCGCCGTGCAGTGGACAGGCTGGATGCTGGCCACGATGCCGAGCTTGCCGAAGCGGGCCGCATCCTCGGGGGTGACGATCTGGGCATGTTCGATCCGGGGCGGCAGGTCGCGGGGCCGGCCGGCCTTGCGCTCGGCGGCAGCCAGCAGGTCCAGAGCCGCGCGGTTGGCGGCATCCCCGATGGCGTGGATGGCGGGCTGGTAGCCCGCACTTATCGTGATGGCGGCATCCAGCTGGACCTTGGCCAGATCCGTCACCCACAGGCCTGAGGTGCCCGGGTCGTCCGCGTAGGGGGCGAGGAGACGCGCGCCGCGGCTGCCCAGGGCGCCATCCAGGTAGAACTTCACGCCCTGGACCTGGAAGAACGAGAGGTTCTTCACGCGCCGCTGCTTCAACTCCCGGAGCATGAGCTCGTGGTCCTGGTTGAGGTAGGCGAAGACCCGGATGGGCAGGGCCTTGGCGGCGGCCAGGCGCCGGTAGGCCGCCAGGGTGGGAGCGCCGATGCCCATGTCCGCCACGGCCGTGAAGCCGTCGTGCTCGAGCGAGCGGAGGCCCGCGAGGAGCTGGGCGTCCAGCTCCGCCGGCGTGGGTGGCGGGATGAGCTTCTCCACCAGGGCCATGGCCCCGTCCAGCAGGATGCCGCTGGGCCGCCCGTAGGCATCCTTGAGAATCCGCCCGCCCTCGGGATCCGGTGTCTGGTCGTCGATGCCGGCGAGGGCCAGGGCCGCTGTGTTCACCCAGGCGGCGTGACCGTCCACCCGCGTGAGGAAGGCCGGACGTGTTCCCAGGAGGATGTCCAGGTCCAACGCGCGGGGGAAGGCACGGGTGGGCCAGAGGTTCTGGTCCCAGCCCCGGCCCACCAGCCACCCACCAGGATGGGCCGCGGACCAGGCCCGGATGCGACCCAGCGCTCCGGGCAGATCCTGGGTACCGACGAGGTTCACTTCCTGCGAAAGGGCCCCGAGCCCCGCGACGTGGGCGTGGCCCTCGATGAAGCCCGGCAGCAGGGTGCCGCCGGAAAGGAGGACACGCTCGGCCCTGGGGTTGGCCTTGGCCAGCCGCTCCGCGGGGCCCATGGCGATGATCCTGCCGCCCCGGGTCAGCACGGCCTGGCCGGTGCGCGGTCCCTGATCGGTCCAGAGGTCAGCGCCGGAGAGGATCTGCGCAGGGGCGGGCGGGGGTGGCGGCAGCGGCATGGCAGGCTCGTGGGAGGAAGGAACGGGCAGTGTAGCGCGGCGCTCCGCCCGGACGGTAAGGTGGAACCGTCGGAGGCTTCATGTACCAGAAGGATTTCCTGGACCAGGTGCGGACCCAGCTGGAGGTCCGCGAGGACCCCGCCAAGCTGCGTGAGCGGACCTTCGAGACGAGCTCCGGCATTCCCCTCAAGAACAGCTACACGCCTGCCGACGTGGCGGAGCTGGATGTCCTGAAGGACCTGGGCGCGCCGGGACGGTTCCCCTTCACGCGGCATGTTCAGGCTACCGGCTACCGCGGTCGGTTGTGGACCATGCGCCAGTACGCCGGGTTCGCCACGGCCGAGGAGAGCAACGCACGCTACCGCTACCTGCTGGAGCAGGGCACCACGGGCCTTTCGGTGGCCTTCGACCTGCCCACGCAGATCGGCATGGACCCGGACCATCCCATGGCCTTCGGCGAGGTCGGCAAGGTGGGCGTGTCCATCAGCTCCATCCACGACATGCGAAAGCTCTTCGCGGACATCCCCCTGGACAAGGTCACCACCAGCATGACCATCAATGCCCCGGCGGCGGTGTTGTTGGCGCTGTACCTGGCGGTGGCGGAGGAACAGGGCATCTCCTGGGACCAGGTGGGCGGCACCATCCAGAACGACATCCTCAAGGAGTACATGGCCCGGGGCACTTACATCTTCCCGCCCCGCTCGAGTCTGCGGCTGATCACGGACATCTTCTCCTTCTGCGCGGACCAGGTGCCCAACTGGAACACCATCTCCATCAGCGGCTACCACATCCGCGAGGCGGGTTGCACCGCGGCCCAGGAGATCGCCTTCACCCTGGGCGACGGCGTCGCCTACGTCCAGGCGGCCCTCGACGCGGGCCTGAAGCTGGAGGCCTTTGCGCCGCGCCTCAGTTTCTTCTTCAACGCCCACAACCAGTTCTTCGAGGAGGTGGCCAAGTTCCGCGCGGCCCGCCGTCTCTGGGCACGGATCATGAAGGAGCGCTTCGGCTCGGACGATCCCAAGAGCCAGATGCTGCGCTTCCACACCCAGACCGCCGGCAGCACCCTCACCGCCCAGCAGCCGGACAACAACATCGTGCGCACCACGGTGCAGGCCATGGCGGCGGTCTGCGGCGGCACCCAGAGCCTCCACACCAACAGCCGCGACGAGGCTCTGGCCCTGCCGACGGAAGCCAGTGCCCGCATCGCGCTCCGCACGCAGCAGATCCTGGCCTACGAAAGCCGCATCGCCGATGTGGTGGATCCCTTCGCCGGAAGCTACTTCATCGAGTCCCTCACCGATGAGTTGGAGGCCCGGGCCCTGGCCCTGCTGGCCAAGGTGGACGACCTGGGTGGCATGGTCAGCGCCATCGAGCGCGGTTTTCCGCAACGGGAGATCCAGAACGCCGCCTACGCCTACCAGAAGGCCGTGGAGAAGGGCGGGCAGGTGGTGGTGGGCGTCAATCGCTTCACCCTGGAGAACGAGGCGCAGCCGGAGCTTCTGCGGGTCGACGAGGCCCTGGGTGGTCAGCGGCGCGCGCAGATCGCCGCCGTTCGCGCCAACCGCGACAATGCGACGGTGCAGCAGCGCCTGCTCGACCTGGAGCAGGCCGCCCGGGGCACTGCCAATCTCATGCCTCCCATCCTGGCCGCCGTGAAGGCCGAGGCCACCGTGGGGGAGGTGTGCGATGCGCTCCGGGCTGTCTTTGGTGAGTATCAGGAACGGCTCGTGTTATGAGGCAGGACAGTCGTCGATCCTGAGTCGCATAGCCGTTCTTTTCCATGTCGTAACAAGATAGATCAGGGCTGATTGCCACGATCATTCGTGACTTAAATCAATCAGTGGGATGGAGCATCCGCGCTAGGGTGATAGTTGACTCGCGAGGGTGCTATGAAGCTGCTTCTGGCTGGACTCTTTTCTTGCCTCATCCTCACTGCGGGTGCGCCCAAGCCCCAGGATTGCGTTGGCTGCCACGACGTGGATCTGGTCAAGTTCGAGAAGACGCCCCACGCCAGCATGGGCTGCACGGGTTGCCACAGCAGCATCACGAAGCTGCCCCATGGGGATAAACCGGCCCCGGTGAACTGCGGGGACTGCCATTCGGACGAAGCAAAGGCCTACGCCGGAAGCGTCCATGGCATGGGGCTGAAGAAGGGCATGGCCGATGCGGCCACCTGCCTTTCCTGCCACGGCCCGGCCCACGAGATCCTGCCCAGCAGTGATCCCGCCTCCAAAGTGGCGAAGAAAAACCTTCCGGACACCTGCGGCGCCTGCCACTCCAATCCCGACTTCATGGCGAAGCACAAGATCCCCTTCGCCAAGCCCGTGGAGGCCTACCGGAACAGCGTCCACGGCAAGGCCGTGGCCGCGGGGAACAGCGCTGCCGCCTCCTGCTCGGACTGCCATGGCAGCCACGGCATCCTGTCCGCCACGGATCCCAATGCGAAGGTCAACCGTGCCCATGTGGTGGATACCTGTGGCGCCTGCCACAGCGGGATCAAGACGGTCTACGCCCAGAGCGTCCACGGCCAGGCCGTGGCCGATGGCTCTCCAGACGCGCCCACCTGCACCGATTGCCATGGTGAGCACACGATCCTGGCACCCACGTCGGCCGGTTCCCTGCTCAGTGCCGCGCGCGTCTCGGCGGACACCTGCGCGCGTTGCCATGCCGATGAACGGCTGGCCCGGCGCTACAACATGTCCGTAGGCAATGTGATCTCCTTCGAGGACAGCTTCCACGGCCTGGCGAACCGCGGAGGCCAGACCACCGTGGCCAACTGCGGCTCCTGCCATGGGGTGCATGACATCCTGCCGCCGAGTGATCCCCGCTCCACCGTGAATCCGAAGAACCTCCCGACGACCTGCGGCAAGTGCCACGCAGGGGTCGGCAAGGAACTCATCGGTGCCAAGATCCATGTGCGCATGGCGAGCAGCAACGAGCACCCCGTCGTGCGCTGGATCCGCCTGGCCTACCTGCTGCTGATCCCCCTCACCATCGGCTTCATGCTCCTGCACAACGGCCTGGACTTCTTCTCGAAGTTGATCCGTCGCAGGCCCCACCATGGTACCGGCGAGCAGGTTCCGCGCATGAACATCCAGTTCCGCATCGCCCACTGGATGGTGATGGTGAGCTTCATTACCTTGGTCATCACGGGGTTCGCCCTCAAGTTCCCGGAGTCGGCCTGGGTCAAGGTCTTCCAGACCTTCGACCCCACCTCGACCTACCGTCCGTGGATCCATCGCATCGCCGCCATCATCATCACCTTCGCGACGGTCTATCACGTGGTGCACATGGCGGTGGTCCGGTACGACCGGGTGATCCTGAAGGAGCTGCTGCCCAACTGGCAGGACGCCAAGGACCTCTACAACATGCTGCGGTACAACCTCGGCCTGACGAAGCAACGGCCCACCTTCGGGATGTTCGGCTACCCCGAAAAGATGGAGTACTGGGCCTTCATGTGGGGCACGGTCGTGATGGCGGTGACCGGCGGCCTCCTCTGGGCCGAGAACTGGACCCTGCGCCACTTTCCGAAGTGGGTGCTGGATGCGGCCACGGCGGCGCACTGGTACGAAGCGATCCTGGCCACGCTCTCCATTCTCGTGTGGCACTGGTACCTGGTGATCTTCGATCCCGATGTCTATCCCATGGACATGGCCTGGCTCACCGGCAACGCTTCCGCCGACCACATGCGTGAGACCCGGCCCGAGTACTACCGGAAGATCGTCGAGAAATCCGGTCCGGACTCTGATACCCACTGATGTCCTGTTCGCTCCACCTTTCTCCAGACACCACTCCATGACCAGGGAACGCCCAATGACTCGAATTCCATCCGCCATCCAGGACCGTGTCGTGAGCAGGAGGGCCAGATGGAGCCTCCTGTTCACCCTCCTCGCCGGCCTTCTGTTCTCCACGGCGCCGCTGCATGCGTTGCCCGCCAAGGGGGAGGCGAAGGAGAACTGCCTCGATTGCCACGGCGACAAGGATTTCAGCAAGGACGGCCCGAAGGGCACCCCGATTTCCCTCTTCGTGGATGCCGCCCGTTTCGGCAAGGCGGTGCATGCCTCCTTGAAATGCACGGACTGCCACGCCGGCATCAATGAGAACCACTCGGATGGCAGCACCCCACCCCCCAAGGTGAACTGCGGGAACTGCCACACCGAGGAAAACAAGGCCTATCAGGGCAGCATCCACGGCATGAGTCGGGCCATGGGCTCATCGGCCGCGGCGGCCTGTGTGGACTGCCATGGGAATCACTACATCGTCCCGGTGCACCAGCCGGATTCCCCGGTCTACAAGATGAACCTTCCCATCACCTGCGCGAAATGCCACGCCAACCAGGGCATCACCGACGAATACAAGATCAAGTACCCGCAGGTGGGCTCGCAGTACGTGGAGAGCATCCATGGGCAGGCGCTGCTCAAGGATGGGCTCATCGTGGCGCCTAGCTGCAACGATTGCCACGGTGTGCACGACATCAAGCGCAGCGTGGACCGGAGTTCTCCCATCAACCACGCCAACGTCGCCAAGACCTGCGGCAAATGCCACGTCACGGTCGAGGCCACCTACAACAAAAGCATCCATGGACAGTTGCTGGCAAAGGGCGATCCCCGCGGCCCGGTCTGCATCCAGTGCCACACGGCGCACACGATCGAGGCGCCGACGAAGGGCCACTTCAAGGCCAACAGTGACATGGTTTGCGGCAAGTGCCACGCCGACCGGCTTGTGGGCTACCGCGACACCTACCACGGCAAGGCCATGGCGCTCGGCAAGGCCAACTCGGCACGGGATGTCGCCGCCTGCTACGACTGCCATGGCTACCACGATGTGCTGCCGGTGTCGGACCCCAATTCCCACCTCTCGGCCGGAAACATCGTCAACACGTGCCGGAAGTGCCATTCCAATGCCAATGCAAGCTTCACCAAGTACGAACCGCATGCGGATCCCATGGATCCCAAGAACAATCCGATGCTGCACTACGTCTTCCTGGCCATGACCTCGCTGCTGATCTTCACATTCTCGTTGTTTGGCGCCCACACCCTGCTGTGGTTGTTCCGCTCCGTGTGGCTCTACCGGCACGATTCCAAGGCCTTCCGGGAAGCGAAGACCGAGATCGCGGGGGACGATGAGCTGTACACCCGCTTCCAGCCCTTCGACCGCTTCCTCCACCTCCTGATCGTCTCCAGCTTTCTGCTGCTGGTGCTCACGGGCATGCCGCTGAAGTTCTACTACACCGACTGGGCCAAGGTACTCTTCGGTGTGCTGGGGGGCCCCGAGGTGGCCAGGACGCTGCACCACTTCGGCGCAGTCATCACCCTTCTCTACTTCACCCTGCATGTCACTGACACGACGATCCACCTCTGGAAGCACCGCAGCTTCCTGCGGGACCCCGAGACCGGAAAGCTGCGCCTGTCGCGTATCTGGGTGGCCATGGCCCATCCCGATTCCATGATCCCTTCCAAGCAGGACCTGGAGGATGTCGTTGCCCACAACAAGTGGTTCTTCGGCAAGGGCAAGCGGCCGCAGTTCGACCGCTGGACCTACTGGGAGAAGTTCGACTACCTGGCCGTGTTCTGGGGCATCTTCGCCATCGGGGTATCTGGCCTGATCATGTGGTTCCCCGTGTTCTTCACCCGGTTCATGCCCGGTTGGATGATCAACGTGTCGCTGATCATCCACTCGGACGAGGCCCTGCTGGCCGCGGGCTTCATCTTCACGATCCACTTCTTCAACACGCACTTCCGGTTGGAGAAGTTCCCCATGGACACGGTGATCTTCTCAGGCCGCATCTCCAAGTCCGAGATGATCCATGAGCGCAAGCGCTGGTATGACCGCCTGCTGGCCGAAGGCCGCCTGGAATCATTCCGGGTCAAGGATGAGTGGGAAGCCTGGAAGGGCATCGCCAAGACCTTTGGCTATATCTTCTTCGGTCTCGGTCTCGTGTTGCTCTTCCTCATCATCTACGCCATGGTTTCGCGCCTCGCCCATTGAACCGTGCCTGGATGGAAAGCATTGAATGGCAACGAGCCTGTCGTGCTGTTCATCCATTCGCCAGCCGATCACTGTGACCTTGATCACTGACACCCCCTGGGGTGACTATCAAACTCCCATTAAGTCCTGGCAGGTATTTTGCTCCCTTCCCCTGAGCCCCCAATTCCATCGGGGCCCATCCACCCCCAAGGAGACACCATGCGTCGCATCACCCTCCTCACCGCTGCAATGATCCTTGCCCTGGCGCCGGCTGCCATGGCCAAGCCCACCACCATCAAGGGTGCCAAGTGCTCCGTCTGCCATGTGGGCGCGCCCAAGGACAAGAAGTTCAATGCCGAAGCCACCAAGATGGTCGCGAAGTACAAGGAAGCCCAGTGCAAGGATTGCCACGGCTATGCCAACGGCAAGCTGACCATCATCAAGAAGAAGTAGTCGCTTCGACGAACCCAAAGGAAAGGGCGCCGGTTGGCGCCCTTTCCTTTGCAGGACTTACAGTCCCAGCAACGACCTCGCTTCAGCTTCGAGCCGGTCGAGCAGGGCGGTGTCGGTCCGGCTCTGGAGGTAGACCTTCAGTTTGGGTTCGGTGCCACTGGGGCGGAAGGCGGCGAAGGCACCGCTTTCCAGGCGGAACTTGAGCGCGTTGCTGCGGGCGATGGGCAGGGCCGCAGCGCGGGCTTCGGGACGATCGAGAATGGTCTCCGTGCGGCCTTCGCCGTGCCACTGGCCGGCCTGGAAGTCCTCCCAGGCCACGACCTTCTCCCCGCCGAGGGTCGCGAGACCGGCAGCGCGGATGCGCTCCATGGCCTCGGCGAAGCGCTTGGCGCCACCCGGACGGGGATCCTCCAGGTTCACCAGGCGGTTGTGGAAGGTGCCCACCCGCGCCATGAGGGCCTCCACCGCCTGGAACAGGGTCTGGCCCTTGGCCTTGAAGGCGCCGGCCATCTCGCCCACCACCAGGGCCGCGGTGACGCCATCCTTGTCGCGCAGCGCGGGCAGCAGCAGCATGCCGTAGCTTTCCTCGGCGCTGAAGGCATAGGCCTCGCCCAGGGCCTCCAGGCGATCCATGCAGACGGCGATGTTCTTGAAACCGGTGAGGGTCCACATCACCGGCAGCCCGTGGTGGCGGGCGACTTCGGCCATGAAATCCGAGGTGACCACGGTGCTCACCACCACGCCCTGGCGGCCCTTCTGGTTGCAGAGGTAGTCGAGGGTGAGGGCGGCCAGGTCGTTGCCGGACATCAGCTCCCAGGCACCGTTGCGCTTCGCCACCACCCCGATGCGATCCGCATCGGGGTCGTTGGCCAGGATGACCTCGGCCCCGATGCGTTCGGCTTCCTCCAGGGGGGCCCGGTAGGCCGCCATCTCCTCGGGGTTGGGCCGGGGGGCCGTGGGGAAGGTGCCGTCCTGGATGCCCTGGCTGGGGCTCAGGGTGAGGGGCAGGCCCGCCCGCTCGAAGAGGGTGGGCACGAAGGCCCCGCCGGTGCCATGGAAGGGCGTGTAGAGGATCCGGGCGGCCTCGAAGGGCTTGGGGTGCTGGCGCAGGTCTAGGCCCAGGGCAACATAGGCGGCTTCCACTTCGGCGGGAATGGCGAGGATCCGGCCCTCCGAGACCCGGGGCGGCTCGGGCACCAGGGGCAGGCGTGCCATCTCGGATTCGATCTCGGCGTCCCAGGGATCCACCACCTGGCCGCCGAGGTCATTGTAGGCCTTGAAACCGTTGTATTCCTTTGGGTTGTGGCTGGCGGTGACGATGGCCCCGCAGCCGGCCTCCAGCCGCTTCATGGCGAAGCAGAGGAAGGGTGTGGGCAGGGGCCGATCGCCGAGGAACACCTGGTAGCCGGCGGCGGCCAGCACTTCGGCGCACGCCTTTCCGAAGGCCTGGGAATGGAGTCGGGTATCGAAACCCACCACGGCGACCTTTTTGGCGGGGGCCCGATGCGCGGCCACGGACGCCAGGGCCATGGAGACGCGGCGGATGTTGGGCAGGTTCATGCGGCGCAGCCCGGCGGCCATGAAGCCGCGAAGCCCCCCTGTCCCGAAGGCCAGGGGCTCGGAGAACCGGTCCTCCACCTCGGCCAGGGCCTTCGTATCGCCCGAGGCGGCAGCCGTCACCAGGGGTTCCAGTTCGGCCCTCAGTTCGGGCTCCAGGTGCGGGAAGGAGAGGTATTCGCGGGCGGACTGAAGGCTCATGGGGAATCCCGATGCAGAATGCTCCAGGATCGCAGATCCGCGTCCCTGCGGGCTACCTTCTAGGCGCCGCCCAGGGCGATGTCCTCCAGCAGGATGCTGAGGCCGGCGCTGCTGCCGTACCAGCGGAGGTCGCTGCCCAGCGCCGCGATGCGGGTGAGGAAATCGCGCAGATTGCCTGCGAAGGTGAGCTTGTCCACGGGTTCGGCCAGTACGCCGTCGCGGATGCGGATGCCGCTGGCGCCCACGCTCAGATCGCCGCTCACGGGATCCACGGTGTGCAGGCCCATGATCTCCGTGATGAGCACGCCATTGCCGGCCATGCGGTAGAGCGCCTCCGGCGCGGTGGTGCCGGCCAGGGGGAAGAGGTTGAAGGTGGTGGCGCCGGGCTGGCTGCCCAGGCCGCGGCCGGCGCTGGCGGTGGGCGCCACGCCCATCTCCGCGGCGGTCTTGAGGGTGTGCAGGTAGGTCTGCAGCACGCCGCCCTCGATGAGGACGTTGCGGCGGGTGGGCAGACCCTCGGCGTCCCAGGGTTCGGTGCCCAGGGCCGGGCAGCCGGGCGCCTCGGCCAGGCGGCCATCGTCCACCAGGGTCAGCAGGGGCGAGGCGATGGACTCGCCCACCTTGCCCGCGAAGAGGCTGCGCTGCTTGAGGACGGATTCGGCGTCCAGCATGCCGGCCACGATGCCCAGCAGATCCACGGCCACCTCGGGGTGGAGCACGACGGCGTATCTGCCTGCAGGCAGCCGCTGCGGGTTCAGCTTGCGTTCGCCCTTGAGGGCCGCCTCGGCGCCGATGGCGGCGAGATCCAGGGTGGGCCGGCGGGCCACGTCCCAGTGCCAAGCGGCCTGGCGGTCCTCGCCTTCCGCCACGGCCAGTTCGATGGCGGCGGAACAGCTGGAACCCAGGTCCGCGGCCCGCACACCCTTCTGGGTCAGGAGCAGGCTCGCGCCGGCCCCGTCACTCCAGGAGGATTCGCGCACGGCGGCCACCTTGGCTGAGGCATTGCGCGCTTCGGCCTCCAGAGTCAAGGCGCGCTCGATGCGCTGGTCGGGGGTCAGGGCGTCCACGGAAGGGTCGAAGCGGCTCGGCAGGTCGTCGCTGCCGGAGGGCTCCGCCTGCCGCAGCCAGGGGTCCTCGTCGCCCAGGGCACTCAATTCCCAGGCCTGGGCGAAGAGCTCGCGGAAGTCCGCCGCCACCAGGTCCGTGGTGGTGGCCTGGCCTGAGCGGAAGCCCTTGGCGCCCGCCCGGATCACGCGCACGCCGAGGCCGCCCCGCTTGCTGGCGGTGAGGTCCTCCAGGGCGCCGTTCTGCACCTTGGCCTTGCGGGACCGGGACACGGAGATGAAGGCCTCGGCGCCCTCCGCGCCCAGGTGCATCGCGTGCTCGATGCCGTCCTGGAGCCTGGCCTCAAGGGATTCAGGGATGAAGGTCGTGAAGGGATTGGTCATGTTGGGGATCTCAAGACAAAAGAAAACAGATTCACCACGAAGACACGAAGGCACGAAGAAATGCTTTCAAATCACCAGACGGCGGATGCCGTCCTTGAAGGTGGGCACGTTGAAATTCATCAGTAAGCCGAGCCTCCGTCCGGACAGCCTGAGGTAGCTCAGGAGTTGGGCCTTATGCACGGCGAGAATGGCCTCTACAGCTTTCACTTCCAGGATGATGGCGCCATCCACCAGCAGATCCAACCTGAGTGTGTCTTCGAGGGGAATCCCTTTGTAGTGCAGAGGCACTTGGACCTGGCGTTGGACCGAGAGGTGCCTGGAGGTGAGTTCATGCACCAGGGCCGCCTCGTACACCCTTTCGAGCAGCCCCGGGCCCAATTCGCGGTGAACGTGGAACCCGGCGTCGACGACCTCCCGTGCTTTGGCTTCGAGTTCCTCACTGAGGTCCCACATGAAATTCCACCCTTTTGCTTTTATTCGTGTCTTCGTATCTTCGTGGTGGATCTTTAAACCTCTGCTTCAGATCACGCTGGGCAGGGGTTCGGCGGTGCCGCCGACGACGAGGGCGGGGCAGAGGATGGTGGGCAGGGCGTCGCTGACGGGTACGCCCTGGCCGTCCTTGCCGCAGGTGCCGATGTCGAAGTGGTGGAGATCGCTGCCGATGCGGGTGAGCTGCTTCAGCACCTCGGGGCCGCAGCCGCTGAGGGTGGCGTTCTTCACGGGATACATCCGCTCACCCTGCTCCACCCAGTAGCCTTCGGTGACCTGGAACACGAAGTTGCCCGTCACCGTGTCCACCTGCCCGCCACCCATGTGGGTGACCAGCAGGCCCCGGTCGAGATCCTTCAGGATCGCCTCGGGAGCCTCGCTGCCGGCGGCCAGGAAGGTGTTCCGCATGCGGGGGATGGGCAGGTGGCGGTAGCTCTCGCGGCGGCCATTGCCCGTGGGTTCCACGTCCATCTTCCGGGCGGTCTTGCGGGACTGGAGGTAGGCCTTGAGAATGCCGTTCTCGATGAGGACCACGCGGCTGACGGGGTTGCCTTCGTCGTCGATGGCTTGGCTGCCGCGCTTGTGGGGCAGGGTGCCGTCATCGATGATCGTCACGCCGTCGGCGGCCACCTTCTCGCCCAGCTTGCCGGCGAAGGCGGACATGCCCGCCAGGGCCAGGTCGGCCTCCAGCCCATGCCCGCAGGCCTCGTGGATCATGGTGCCGCCCGCGGAGCTGCTGAGCACCACCGGAAAGGTGCCGGCGGGGGCGGGCTGCGCGTCGAGGGCCTGCACGGCGAGGCGCACGGCTTCCTTCACGGTGCGGGCCACGGCCTCTTCGGTGAACAGCTCGAAGCCGCGGGTCTCGCCCAGGGCCTGGTAGCCGGTCTGGAGCTGCTGGCCATCGCCGGCGGTAACGTTCAGGCGGAGGACGCCCTGGGTGCGGTGGTCCTCGGTGGCGCGGGCGACCCAGCCGTTGCCGTCGCGCTCCGCCGAAGCGATCCACACGCGCTGGGTGCTATCCCCGTAGCCAGCGGAAACCTGCTTGAGGGCGCCGGGCCGGAGGACCTCGGCGTGCTCGCGGGCGAGGCCCTCGGCGCGGCGGACGAGGGCCACCTTTTCAGGAAGGGGGACGTCGGCGGGATCCACGGTTACGGGACTGGGCGTGGGGAAGGACTCGGTCACGAGGGCCGGCAGCTCGGCAGGCGTGCCCGTGCCGGGCGCGGCGAGGGTGTGGGCCGCTTCCAGCAGCTCGTCGAAGGTGGGGGCGATGAGGTCCGCGAACCGCGTGGTCTCGCCCTCCATGAGGCGCAGGCTGGCGCCGAAGGTTTCGGAGGCCAGCACATCCTCCATGCGGCCATCGTCCATGCCGAGGGCGTGGGCCCGGCGGCGCTCCACGAAGACCTCGCCGTAGTCCCCGCCCCGGGTGAGCAGGGCGGTGAGGACCGCATGGAGCTGGTCGGGCGTGAAAGATGCGGGCATCGGGGCTCTCCAGGTCCGCGCGCGGCGGACCCTCCAGTCTGCCAGAAGGGTGGTCTCGGCCTCGGTGAGGATTCCAGACAGATCGCGACCGTCGTTGAGGATCACGCGGTCCGCATGGAGGGCCCGTTCGGGCGCGCTGGCCTGGGCGCGCAACCGCGCGTGCGCAGCCTCGGGTTCCAGGCCGTCGCGGGCGGCCAGCCGGGCGAGGCGCAGATCCTCCGGTGCATCCACGGTCCAGAAGGCATCGAAGTGGTGAGCCCGGCCCCGTTCCACCCACAGGGCCGCGTCGAGCACCGCGCCCCGGGTGCCGGAGGGCAGGGCGGCCAGGCGGGCCGCGAGCAGGGTCTCGATGCGGGGATGCAGGATGGCGTTGAGCCGGTGCCGTGCGGCGGCATCCGCGAAGACCCGTGCGCCGAGGCGACCCCGGTCGAGGCCGCCCTCGGGTCCCAGGACACCGGGGCCGAAGGCCTGCACGACCTCAGCCAACCCCGCGCTGCCCGGGGCCACTGCCTCCCGGGCCAGGGCGTCCGCGTCGATGATCGTCCAGCCCCGCGCCGCCAGCTGGGCGGCCACGAAACTCTTGCCCGCCGCGATGCCGCCGGAGAGGCCGAGAAGGGGGAAGGGCGAGGGGTGCATCCAGGAGACCTCCGCCCCGATTCTGACCGGATCGATCAGTTCCGCATCACCGTCAGCGTGTAGGCCTCCCCCTGGACGTCGGTTTCGGTGGTGTCCACCACCACGTAGACCGTGGTCGGCGTGGCCTTGGGGTTCTTGTACGAGGCTTCGGGGTTGCCGGTGGGGATGCGGTTCTGGAGCATGCCCTCCTCCAGGGTGCCCCAGCGGTTGAGGACCTTGACCAGGAACCAGCCCTCATGGGTGCCGTGGAGGCGGACCTTGAACCCACCCCCGGCGGGAACCTCCAGCCGATAGGCCTTCCACCCGCTGCTGTCGCTGATGTGATCCTTCAGCTGGAAGGAGCCGGAGGGCAGGGCCACGGCCGGAATATTGACGCCGCGACGGGCGCGGGCGCGGAGCATGGCCTCCATCCTGGAGGTGCCGGGCCCGCGGGCGGGGTCCGGATACCTGGGCACCAGCGGGCCCGGGACGCCCGGGAGCGTCTTGACATCCACTTCGGGCAGTTGCTGGGGAGGCGCCGCCGTCTGGGAGGGCGCGAGGAGCAGCAGGGAGGCGATGGGGAGCACGGGAACCTCCAATCCGGGCCCCATGCTGGGGACTGGGGCCCGCACCCAGGATGGGCGGAGCCTGTTCAAGGTTCCCCGGGGCCTCTACACTGGAGGCTTGCACCGCATCACCCCCGAGGCCTCATGAAAGACGCGTCCCCCGAACAGGCCATGGATCTGGCGCAGCTCGAAAAGCCGATCCTCGAAATGGAGGCCCAGATCCAGGCCATGGCCATGGATCCCTCCCAGACCCGGGAGCGGGAGAAGCTGGAGAAGAAGCTCGACAAGCTGAAGGTCGACATCTTCTCCCACCTCACCGACTGGCAGCGGGCCCAGCTGGCCCGGCATCCCAAGCGCCCCTACACGCTGGATTACCTGGAGCGGATCTGCGAACGCTTTGAGGAACTGCACGGCGACCGCCGCTTCGGAGATGACGCCGCCATCGTGGCCGGCATGGGCTGGATCGATGGCAATGCCGTGATGATCATCGGCCAGCAGAAGGGCCGGGACACCAAGCAGAAGATCCTCCGCAACTTCGGCATGCCCAAGCCCGAGGGCTACCGGAAGGCCTTGCGCCTCATGAAGCTGGCGGAGAAGTTCAAGCGGCCCATCCTCTGCCTCATCGACACCCCGGGCGCCTACCCCGGCGTGGATGCGGAGGAGCGCGGCCAGGCCGAGGCCATCGCCCGCAACCTGCTGGAGATGGCCAAGCTGGAAGTCCCCGTGGTGGCGGTGGTCATCGGCGAGGGCGGCAGCGGTGGGGCCCTGGCCCTGGGCGTGGCGGACCGGGTGCTGATGATGGAGAACGCCATCTATTCGGTCATTTCGCCGGAGGGTTGCGCCTCGATCCTGTGGAAGGATGCCACCCAGGCCCCCAAGGCCGCCGAGGCGCTGAAGCTCACGGCGCCGCATCTGCTGGAGCTGGGCATCATCGATAGCATCGTGAAGGAACCCCTGGGCGGCGCCCACTCCGACTTCGATGCCTCGGCCCAGTCCCTCAAGGACGCCATCATCGAGGCCTTCTCGGAGTTGGCGGAGCTGCCCGCCGACGTGCTGGTGGAGGAGCGGTACCAGAAATTCGCCCGCATGGGTTCGGTCGGCTGATGGGTCCGAAGGCCTGGCGCCTCCGCCGGGACGCCCCGGTGGGTGCCGCGCCCTGGAAGGCCCTGGCGGCCGCCTGGGGCCTGGATCCGCGTCTGGCCCGGCTGGCCTGGCTGCGGGGCCTGGAGCGGCCGGAGGACCTGGCCTGGCGCCTGGATGCCACCTGGGACCGCAGCACGGATCCCCACCTCCTGCCGGGGGTCGATGCGGCCGTGGTGCGGATCCAGCGGGCCATCGTGGCCCGGGAGCGGATCGTGGTCTATGGCGACTACGACGTGGACGGTGTCACCGCCACGGCCTTGCTGATGCGGGTGCTGGAGAAGCTCGGCGCGGAGGCCAGCTTCTTCATCCCCAACCGCTTCTCCGACGGATACGGCCTCCACCTGGACTGCATCCAGGAGCTGAAGGCTGCGCGGAATCCGGCCTTGCTGATCTCCGTGGACTGCGGGGTGCGGAGCGTGGCGGAGGTGGCCGCCAGCCTGGAGCTGGGCCTGGACTGGGTCATCACGGACCACCATGGCCTGGGGTCCGAGCTGCCCGGGGCCTGCGCCGTGGTCCATCCCCACCTCGGCGAGTACGCGAACCGGCACCTGGCGGGCGTGGGCGTGGCCTTCAAGCTGGCCCAGGCGCTGCTTGGCGCGGTGCCCACGCCGAAGGCTGGGGATGCCCCCTTCCTGGACGGCCTGCTCAAGCTGGTGGCCATCGGCACCGTGGCGGACATGATGCCCCTCGCGGGCGAGAACGCCCTGCTGGTGCGGCGGGGACTGGCTTCCCTCGCGGAGAAGAACGGGCCCGGCCTCGCCGCCCTGGTGCGGGCCGCCCGCAAGGAGGGGCCGCTGGGCGCCCAGGACATCGCCTTCGGCATCGCCCCCCGACTGAACGCCGTGGGCCGGATGGGGGGCGCGGAGGACGCGGTGCGCCTGCTGCTGACGCGGGAGGCCGCCGAGGCGCAGACCCTCATGGCGCGGGTGGAGGCCCTCAACCAGGAGCGCCGCAGCATCCAGCGGGAGCTGTCGGCCAGCTTGGATCCGCCGGGGCCGGAAGCCTTCGACCTGGTCCTGGATCCCGCGGCCCACAAGGGGGTCATCGGCATCGTCGCCGGCCAGCGCATGCGCGCCAGCGGCCGCCCGGCGGGCGTCTGCACGGTGGTGGACGGGGTGGCCCACTGCAGCCTCCGCGCCCCCGAGGGCTACGATCTGGGCGAGCTGCTGGCCCTGGTCCAGCCCTTCATCCTGGGCGGGGGCGGCCACCGGGCCGCCGCGGGCCTCAGCTTCGAGGCGGCCCGCCTGCCCTTCGTGCGCCAGGCCCTCCAGCGGGGCGCGAGCCTCCAGGCTGCGGGTCGGGAGCTGCCCCCCCTCCTGGTGGATGGCACCCCGGAGGATCTGCCGGAGGACGGTGACCTCGCCCGGCTCGAACCCTACGGGCAGGGCTTCCCGCCTCCGCTGGCCCACCTGTCGGGCACCCTGGCCGCGCCTCCCAACGTCTTCGGGGAGGATCACTGGAAGCTCCGTTTTCCGGGCATTCCCGATCCGCTCACCTGGTTCGCCGGGGCGGAGCGGCCCGGCCTGCCCGGCGCCGGCGCCTCCCTGCATCTGGCGGCCACGCCCCAGGCCAGCCCCCGCTGGGGCCGGTCCTGGCTGGTGGAGGCGGAACTGACGCCCGGGGAGGCCCCCCGGTGAGGTTTCCGACGCTGCCCCCGGCCCGACACCCCCTGTGGCGGGGCCTGGGTGGCGTCCTGCTGGCCGTGGTGCTGGGCCTCACCACGCGGTTCATGCTCATCAGCCCCAGGGGCCTCCCCAACCGGACGGGCGGCGGCGATCCCCTGTTCACCGAGCGGAGCCGGGGCAGCGTCGGCACGCTCACCGAGCAGCTGGGGCCCAACCGCATGGTCCTCGACTACAAGACCATCGCCGGATCCGAGGAGGATCTTCGGTTGGAGGAGGTCACCGGCCGCATGGAGGAGCAGGCGGGCCTCTGGCGCATGACCTCCCCCACCGCCCTCCGCCGCGAGGGTGTGTGGACCTTGCTGGCGCCCATGGACTTGCAGGTGCTCCAGCCGGGGACCAACCAGGTCCTGGGTCAGGGCCACATTGACGGTATGGCCCCTGCGCTCCGCTGGACCGGTGGGCTCTGGGAGGGACTCTCGCCGTTGCACTGGGAGTCGCTCCAGGGCTCCGGCCAGGGCGAGTGGGACCTGCCCACCGGCTGGCGCCGGGAGCTGGATGGCCGGATCCAGGTGGACAAGGGCCCCGTGGTCTGGCGGGCGCCAAAGGCGGCGCCGGGGGTAGCTGCGGCCACCCTTCTGGGCATGGAATCCGACCGGCTCTGGGCCACCCCGGGCTTCGAGACGGGCCGCCTGGAGCAGGTCCAGGCCCACCTGTCCGAGGGTTCCCTGCGGGCCGCCGTGGCGGACCTTGCCCCGGACACGGTCACCTGGCCCGCCCCCCTGTCCTTCGAGCGGAATGACGGCTGGCGGGGCCAGGCCCAGGGCGGCGTCGCGCCCCGGCCGGCGCCCGGTGCCAGCTTCCAGCAGGTGGAGCTGCGGTCCTTCCAGGCCCACCGCACCCTGCCCACCGGAGAGGAACGGCTGTCCGCCGAGGGGGTCCGGTGGACGCCGGCGGGGCTGCGGCTGGAGGGCAACGTGGTCTGGGATCAGCCCCTGGATGGGCAACGGCTCACCCTCAAGGCGCCCCGGGTCTTCCTCCGTGAGGGCGCGGGCAAGGATCTGCCGGCCAATCTTCCCGTAGGCCAGGCCGTGGCGGAGGGCCAGGCGGTGCTCCAGTGGGGGGCCCGCAGCCTCACGTCCCCGCGGATCCAGGTCCAGCGGGCCACCCGGCGGTGGCGCCTGCAGGCGCCGGTGCTGGGCCGCGGCGAGGACGGCACCTTCAGCAGCGGGGCGGGCAGCGGCGATCCCCGGGCCTGGACCTTCGAGGGCCCGGTCCAGGTGAACCTGACCAGCGGGGGCAGCCTGCGGGGCAGCCAGCTGGTCTGGGAGAACGCGCGCTGGACCCTCACCGGCCAGCCGGCGGCCTGGTCGCGGTTGCGGGAGCGGCTCTCCGGCCCTCGCATCCTCCGGCAGGGGGACGTGGTCTCCTTCCCCGAGGGACTGAACGGCACCCTGGCGGCGGCCGATGGCGATGTGTTCCTGCGCGCCGAGCATGGCCAGAGCGAACCCCAGCGGGTGGTCCTCTCCGGCGGCGTGGAGTGCCGCGGGCAGGGCTGGGATCTGGCGGCCCAGGCCATCACCGTGACCGTGGGCCCGGACCGGGCCGTGAAGCTCATCCAGGCCAAGGGCGCCGTCTCCCTCCGGGGGCGGCTGGGGGAGGGCCAGGGGGAGGCCCTGGAACTGGAGCCGGGACCCCGGATCGTCCGGTGGCAGGGACGGGTCCGCGGCAAGGGCGCGGGGCCTTCGTGGTAAGGATGAAGGTGTGATGGAACCCAAGACCCCCTGCCTCGAGGCCGTGAACCTCCAGAAACGCTACGGCGATCGCATCGTTGTGCGGGATGTGAGCCTCTGCGTGGGCATGGGGGAGGTGGTGGGCCTGCTCGGCCCCAACGGGGCGGGGAAGACCACCACGTTCTACATGGTGGTGGGCGTGGAGGCCCCGGACCGGGGCAGCATCCGGTGGCTGGGGAACGACATCACCGAGGCCCCCATGCATCGCCGGGCGCGGCTGGGCATCGGGTACCTGGCCCAGGAATCCAGTGTCTTCCGGGGACTGACCGTGTGGGAGAACCTCATGGCCCTGGCCGAGTTGCAGCCCATCTCCAAGGCCGAGCAGAAGGACCGCTGTGCCCGGATGCTGGCGGACTTCCACCTGGAGACGGTGCGGGACACCCTGGGCATGAGCCTCTCCGGCGGCGAGCGCCGCCGCTGCGAGCTGGCCCGGGCCCTGGTCACCGAACCGCGTATCATGCTCTTGGACGAACCCTTCGCCGGGGTGGATCCCAAATCCGTGCTGGAGATCCAGAGCCTCATCGCGGACTTGAAGGCCCGGGGGATCGGCGTTCTCATCACGGATCACAATGTCCGGGAGACCTTGCAGATCGCGGATCGCGCCTATATCTTGGCGGATGGAATGATCATGAAGCACGGCTTGCCCAGCGAAATCGCCGAGGACCCGGACATCCGGCGGGTCTACCTGGGCGATCGTTTCAGGCTCGATTGATGGCCGCCGGTCCGTTCCTCTCCCAACGCCTGGCCCACAGCCAGACCCTGGCCCTGACGCCGGCCATGCAGCTCAAGCTGAAGCTGTGGCAGATGAACCTCCAGGAGTTGTCCCAGACCGTCGAGCGCGAGCTGGAGGACAACCCGCTGCTGGAGCTGGCCGAGGATGCCGACGAAGTGCCCACCCTCGAGGCCATCGAGGAGGGCCGGGATTCGGATGTGACCGAAGGTTCTGCCGAGCAGATGGCCGATGGCGTGGAACTGCCCGAAGGCGTGGATACCGTGGACCTGGGGCCCCTTCTGGACGCCGCCGGCGAGATGAACCCGGAGAGCGATCTGGAGCGGTTCACCGAAGAGGGCGTGGCCCAGGTCCAGGAAACGGACATGGGGGCTGAGAACAGCTGGGATACCGACATCCCGCGCACCAGCAGCCTGCCCGAGGAGGACCGGTTCTCCTGGGAGGATCGCCTCAGCGCCACCGTGTCGCTGCAGGATCATCTCATCAGCCAGCTCTACGAGACGCTGGAGCACGAGGATCCCCGGGCCGGCCTGGTGGAGCGCCTCATCGACCGCCTGGATCCCAAGGGCTTCCTGCGGCTGGACCCGGACCATCCTTCGGCGGAGACGTCATTGGCGCTTCTGGCCGCGGACCTGGGCGTAACGGAGGAGGCGCTGCGGAGGGCCCTGGACGTCCTGCAGGAGCTCGATCCCTCCGGCGTGGGCTGCTTCACCGTGCAGGAGAGCTTGCTGCTGCAACTGCGTCACGCGGGGGCCGAGCCCGATGATCTGGCCGTGCGCATCATCCAGGACCATTCCGAATTGCTGGGCCAGCGCGACAGCGTCAAGCTCCGGCGCGTCCTGGGCTGCTGCGACGAGGAGCTGGCCGTCGCCATGGAACAGCTCAAGCACCTGAATCCCTCGCCGGGCCGGGCCTTCGATCCCGAAGGCGAGCGGGTCGTGAAGCCCGACGTGGTGGTGATCCGGAGCGAGGACGGCAACTGGAGGATCTACCTCAACGACGAGGGACTTCCCCGCCTGCGGGTCAACGGCGAGTACCAGCGGTTCCTCGCCTCCACGGACGCCAAGGCCGACAAGGATTTCATCCGCGAGCGGTTCCGCAGCGCCCGGGACTTCATCCGGGGCGTGGAGGACCGCAACCGCACGGTGCTGCGCGTCGCCGCCCAGATCGTGGAGCTGCAGAAGGCGTTCCTGGAAAACGGCATCGAGCACCTGCGGCCCATGGTGCTGCGCGACGTGGCCGAGGCCACGGGCTTCCACGAAAGCACCATCAGCCGCGTGGTGAAGTCCAAGACCATCCACACCCCGCAGGGCCTCTACGATCTGAACTACTTCTTCTCCGCCCGCCCGAAGGATTCCGATGTCTCCGCCACCGTGGTCAAGCACCGCATCAAGGCGTACATTCAAGCCGAGGATGTGGCCAAACCCCTCTCCGACGAGGCCATTGCGGGCCTGCTGGAGCGGGATGGCATCAAGGTCGCCCGCCGTACCGTCAACAAGTACCGCGAGGAATTGAAGATTCCTCCAGCATCCCAGCGCCGACGCCGATGAGCCCGCCATGGGCATGGCCCATGGCACCTGCCCTGATCCCGCGCCCCCGCTTTTCCGGGCCGCCCGGCCCACATTGAGGAGTGCCCCATGAAGGTCAACTACACCGGCCGCCACGTGGAGCTCACTGAGCCCCTGAAGACGCATGTGAAGGAGCGGTTGGACAAGATGGCCAGTTACCTGGATGACATCATCGATGTCCACGTGATCCTGGGCGTCGAGAAGCACCGGCACATGGCCGAGATCACCCTCAAGACCCGCGCCAGCGCCTTCGTGGCCTCGGCGACGACGGACGACATGTACCAGAGCATCAACCAGGCCGTGGACAAGCTGGAGGCCCAGGCCCACAAGCTCCAGGGCAAGCGCAACACCCACCCCCACGAGAGCGCCAAGGCCGCGACCGCGGAAGAGTAGTTCTTCGATCCATTCACCTCTCACACCGATTCGTGTTCAAAAGTGAAGGATCCACCACGGAGCCACCGAACCCACGGAGGTGGCACGGAGGCCTCCGTGAAGCTCCGTGCATGGGCCGGCCGGAGGCCGCTTCCGGCTGCGCCG
>JAJZQW010000025.1 GCA_021802985.1 Acidobacteriota bacterium
ACTGGCCGCCCGCGTGGCCCTGGGCGCGGCCGAGATGGTGTTGGCCACGGGGCGCCACCCGGCCGCCTTGCGCGACGACGTCACCACCCCCGCCGGCTGCACGGCCGCAGGGCTGCTGGTTCTGGAGGACGGCCGCATCCGTTCCGTCCTGGCCCGGGGCGTGGAAACAGCCGCCAAGGTGGCCGGGGAACTGGCCTCCTGAAAACGACCCTAGGGTCGGTGAAGTCGCATGGAATTCAAGGGCTTCCCGTGAATCTCGCGTTGGTACGGATACTCGGAACTGCTAAGGTGGAGGCAGGCTTGTCGCCCCTGGATCCGGGGGCGACATTTTCATATCAGGAGGTCCCGTGTCCGCCCCCCTGCTCTCCCCTGAGACGCCTGCCTTCGCCGTCCCGGAGGGTAACCTCGTCCCGGTGAGTGATCATCTGGGGCGGTTGACGCCCATCCCGCCCTCGCGGATGTTCCTCATCAACAAGTCGCTGAAGGTGTTCCAGCAGAAGCAGCCGGGTGTGCCCGTCTTCGATGCGAGCCAGGGTGACGGCGGCGCGTCCCTTCCCGGTGTGCCCGAGGCCCTGCTGGACCGCGCCTTCGAGCTGCAGAAGCAGCACGGCACCGCCTACGACATGCCCTTCGGCACCGAGGCCTACCGCAAGGCCGTGGCCGAGAGCTACTGGAAGCTGGATCCCGCCACCGGCTGGGGGCCCGCCAATGTTATCGGCACCCAGGGCGGCCGCGATGCCCTGCAGAAGGCCTACCAGGCCATGCTGGCCCTGGGCCACGGCCGCCAGGGCGATGTGGTCGTCGTCAGCCGCGTGCCCTGGATCAGCTACAACTGGGGTCCCTACGGCGTGGGCGCCAACGTGATGTGGGCACCGGGCCGGGCCGAGGAGGGCTGGGCCTATTCGGAAGACGGCATCCGCGCCTGCGTGGCCGAGGCCGCCCGGCACGGCCGCAAGGTGGCCGGCCTCGTCATCACCAGCCCCGACAACCCCACGGGCCAGACGCTCACCCTCGACCGCCAGATCGCGTTGGCGAAGGCCGCCCTGGAGGCCGGCGTGGCCTTCGTGCTCTTCGACTGGATGTACCACTACGTCACCGACCAGGAACCGTACGATCTGAACACCCTGCTGCGGGCCTTCGAGCCCGCCCAGCGGGAGCGCCTCATGGTCCTGGACGGCATCACCAAGAGCCTGGGCGGCTCCAACATCCGCAACTGCCACCTGCTGGCGGCGGAATCCGTGGTGAAGGTGATCGTGGCCCAGGCCTCCCACACCGTGATCCCCTCCTTCTTCAGCCTGGCCGTGGCCATGGCCGCCTATGAGCAGGGCCTGAAGGCGGCTGCGGCGCCGATCATCGGACCCACCAACGCCAGCCGTGCCTGGCTGCGCGGCTTCCTGAAGGAGCAGGGCCTCCGGCACATCCTGGGCCAGGGCTACTACGCCTTCCTCCATGTGGGCGACGCGCTGAAGGCCAAGGGCTGGGCCGATTCCGAGCCCCTGGGCCAGCACCTCGCCGAGGAGGTGGGCGTGGCCGTGGTCCCTGGGGCCTTCTTCAGCCCCTACGGCGCCGAGTGGATCCGCTTCTCCTACGCGACGCCCCCCGAGCGCACCCAGGGTGCCGCCGAGCGCCTGGTCGCAGCGCTGACCTCACTCCAGAGCTAAAAAGGGAAACATTCACCGCCAAGACGCCAAGGCGCCAAGAACTGCAAGAAAGTTCCTTTGGTTTTTCTTGGCGCCTTGGCGTCTTGGCGGTAATCAATCGCAGTTCCCATGATGATTCCGGAGTCCCCGTGTTCGACCTGAACGCCTTTGTCGAGAAGTTCACCCTGGCGCGCCAGACGGCGGTTGAGACGCGTCCCTCGGGCGGGCTCTGCGGGTTGGAGCTGGAATGGAACCTGATGGACCCCCAGTTCCGCCCCCTGCTCACCGTGGGCACGGGGCCCGACCACATGTCCTTCGTGGACCACCTGCGTTCCAAGGTGCTGGCGCCCTGGACGGAGCCCTATCACCAGCTCGAGGTCTTCCACTGGATGATTGAGTGGGTGACCCTGCCCTACCACACCCCCAAAGGTGCGGTCTACGAGGGCCGCCTGCTGGAGGCCGCCCTGATCAACGCCCTGGCCAAGGCCGGGCGGGCCTTCGGCGAGCCCCTGTACTACTGGCACGGCAACCTGCTCGTGCTGCCGGAGATCGGACCGGACTGTGTGCCCGAGTCCTGGCACCTGGCCAAACGCCGCTACCTTCAGCGCTGCGTCGAACTGTACGGCACCGAGCTGGCAACGGCGGGAACGCACTCCAACCTCAGCCTCCCCGAGCCCATGCTGGCCTGGGACTTCATGCACCTGCCCGCTGCGGAACGCGGCGACCGCCACCTGGACGACTACAAGAACCAGGTCTACATCACGGGCACGCGGCTCATGCGGGCCTTCGCCGCCCTCTTCATCGCCACCAGCGCCAGCACGCCCATGCAGGCCGGGGAGGAGGACGGGAAGCCCGTCGTCCGGCTCACGCCCTACGAATCGGTGCGGAACCTCACCTTCCCGAACCCGCCGGCCCTCGACGTGCCCGACCTCAACCGCAGCCACCCGGACTATCTCCGGCTGTCCTACGACCTGGTGCGCCGGGGCGTGCGCTTCGGCAACAACAACTGGATTCCCGTGCGCGCCCGCTCCCAGGCGGAGCCGGTGGAGCGCCTCATCCAGGTCACCAGCGACCAGCTCCACGACATCTACGCGCGGGGCCTCTTCGCCGCGGGTCAGCAGCCCAACGTCGAGGACATGGCCGCCCAGATCGAGCGGCAGAACCTCTTCGCCCGCATCGACCTGCCCATGGCCCGCGTCGAGGTCCGCACGGACGATCCCGGCCACGAGCTGGCCCTGGACGTGGCCAACCTCACGCTTAAGCACCTCCTGCTCCTGCGGTTCTACGGCGACCCGGACTTCGCCCGCGGCTTCCGCTACGACGCGGAGGACATCACCCGTGCCCGGCGGAACGAGAACCTGGCCGCGCGGGAGGGACTGCGCGCCGTCATCGAGGATCCCCTCACCGCCAAGCCCGTCGCCATGCGCGCCTTCCTGGCCTGGACCCTGGATCAGCTCCGGCCCCTGGCCGAGGCCCTGGACTTCTGGGAGGACCTGGCGCCCCTGCGAGAGATGGCCGCGGGCGCGCCCAGCACCGCCGAGCGGATGCGCAATCGCCTGCGGGCCGAGCTGAAGGGCTCCGACATCGTGCCGCCTGAGCTGCTGGTCCGTCTGGTGGAAGACCGGCAGACCCAGGTGGCCGCCGAAGTGGAGGCCATCACAGCCCGGGCCGCCTCGCTCGGTGCCGAAGAAGCCAAGCTGCAGGCCTTCCTGGGACGGGCCCGGGACGAGGTCCACACGGATCCCCGCGCGCCCATCCACTTCCAGCCCCGGCCCGAGGCCCTGGTGGAAACGGAGTATCCCGACAAGACCACCGAGATCCTGGCCCTCTCCCAGCGGCTGATCCGCATCCCCAGCGTTACCGCCTGTCCCGAGGAGCGCGTCACCGAGGTCCACCGGGCGGGCGCCTTCATCCACGACTACCTGCGTGACCATGGCGTGCCCGTGCGCACCTTCGACGGTGCCACCTTCCCCGCCCTGCTCGCCCACTTCCCCGACCAGGAGCAAGCCCCCGCCATGCTCTGCGGCCACTTCGATGTGGTGGCCCCCGAGCCCGACGACGGCCAGTTCGAGCCCAAGGTGGAAGGCGATTACCTCTGGGGCCGCGGTGCCGCCGATATGAAGACCGTGGTGGCTACCTACCTGGTGTGGATGAAGGACACCCTGAAGCGGGGCGCGCCCTACCCGCCCGTGAACCTGCTGCTGGTGGGCAACGAGGAGAATGGCGAGCTGGAGCCCATGGGCACGCCCCATGTGCTGAAGGTAATGAAGGACGAATGGAACTACGCGCCCTCCTTCTTCGTGGCGGGCGAACGCACCGGCGAGAAGGGCACCGAACTGTGGGGCGAGGTCTGCACCCAAAACCGCGGTGTGCTGCGCTTCGAGTTGGTGGCCCACGGCACCCGTGGCCACAGCGGCCTGGCGGGCGGCAGCGACCTCACCGAGCGGTTGCTCAGCGCCCGGGAATCTCTGCGTGAGCTGTTCGCCAGGCACCTCACCCTGAAGGCGGCGGATGGCTGGCAGTCCTTGGCCCGTTTCGCCTACATCCAGGTCGGCACGCCCGGCATCTACAACATCACGCCGGATCGCGGGGCCCTGGGCGTGGAGGTCCGCCCCATTCCCCAGGATGATGTGTCGAGCCTGCGCGCCGAGATCGAGGCCTTGGCCGGGGAGCTGCAGCTGGAATGCCTGCCCTCCGCCTGGGAACCCGGCGTGGCCTGCGATCCCGAGAACCCGTACCTCAAGGCCCTGCTCTCGGGCATCGAGGCCGCGGGTGGCGATGTGCGAATCGGCCGCAAGGGAGCCGGCACCTCTGCCCGCTTCGCCCCCGGCGGCCAGGCCGTGGTCTGGGGCCAGACCGGCATCGGCCCCCACGCCGCCGGCGAACGCCACTACATTCCCAGCGTCGAACCCTACTACAAGGCCCTGGAAGCGTTCGCAGCCAAACTTCGCGAATCCTAGAATTGAACGGCCCGCCGCGAGCCCAACTCAACCAGAGGGACGTTACTGTCGGCGGCGCTCCCGAAGCCATCCACCGATGCTTCGGATGAACATGCCTAAAACCCCGCAGAGGACCATCGCTTCGCCTAGTCGGTGATGCCATCCGCCCATTTGGGCGAACAGCAACAAGGATCCACCCACCACAAGCGCACCAAAAGCAACAGAACTGGCCAGCCGTTGATCGCCTTCGGCATCGCTTCCGGATGCTGCTTGCCATAGACATCCACCCGTACACCGGCCGAATAGTCCATGGTGAGCACCCTGCCGCTCGAAGCCTCTGAAACGACATCGGGAATCCAGAAGTCAGGAACATCCGCCAGCGCCGCCCGGAAAAGGATGATGGAGTGCGCCTCATGCCTGAAATCAGTTTCCCGATTCAGGCTTTTGGCGAATTCCTGAACGACCACCGGGAGGTCGAGGGCCCGCAGTTTCGGGAAGAGCCCTTCTCCAAGCGCGACAAGGTAGGCCAGCGCTGCAATGTCCTTCGAGATGATTCGTTGCAGGCCAGGGCGTTGTACTTTGACGGCCACATGACGCCCGTCCTTCAGGGTCGCGTCGTGCACCTGCGCGATGGTCGCGGCGGCCAGTGGCGTCTCACTGAAGGCCGAAAACACTGTTTTCAACGGGGCACCCAGCTCCCCTTCCACCATGGCGCGCACCGAATTGATGCCAAGGGCCGGCAACTGGTCGTGCAACAACGCCAGTTCATCAATGTAGGCGTCCGGTAACAGGTCCCGCCGCAACGCCAGCACTTGTCCAAACTTGATGAAGGTCAGGCCCAGTTCCTCGATCGCCCCCCGCACCTCTTTCGGAGACGGCCAATGATCCTTGCCACGCAGAATGCCCGGGAATTGGTGCCGGACGAGCACACGGAGGATCTGCATGAGCCGGGGTGACGTGCGCAGCAGGCTTTCTTTCCTTGAACCGATCATCACAGCCTCGTCCTTCGCAACCGCAAGGCGTTGCCGACGACAGAGACGGAACTCAGGCTCATGGCAGCACCCACCATGAGCAGGCTGAGGAGCAAGCCGAAGAACGGGTAGAACACGCCCGCAGCAAGGGAATACATTGCCGCGGGCGTGGTAAGACCCAGTTCACTCATGCCATTTTTCGGCAAGCCTCGGCACAAAGACGGCAAGCCTCGGCGCAGCTCTTGCAGTGATCATGGCCCGATGCGAGGCATTCTTTTGCGCACCAATCGCAGGTGTCCGCACACAGTTTGCAGATCTGCTTGAGGAAGTGGCTATCGGCAGTGACCGCATCGGCGCATAGCCGACAGATCGCAGCGCACTCGACACAGCAGGCAGGACATGCACTTTTGCTCTCCTTGCCGACCATATGCTTGGCACAGCTGTCGCATTCCGTCGCGCACTTGAGGCAGGCGGCGATGCAGGCTTTCGCGCGCTCGCTGAGGTGGTTGCTCATGATGAATCTCCATCGGTGTAGGTGGGGCATAGTTGGCCAGCCCCTGATGCCTTCGTTCTCCCCCAACGGACAATTCCGATGCCGGATAACGTGAAAGTGAAATCGTCGTTCGAAATCGCCCGAACCTCTCCATTGCCAAGGTGCCGACCCAAACCCGCAGGTAGCGTCGGAATCCCAGGGCTCATGCACCTTCAGAAGATGCATGAAAAAGCAGCAGAGAAGCTTGACTTGGGTTCAGCGGGCGTGAGTTCGCGCTCATGATGGACGTCGGCCTAACGCCATGTCGCAGTCATGCGCTCACTAATCGCTATTTTTGGGGCTTGGCCATTTCTTCCGATTTCTTATCCATGCCCTTCATCATCGGATGATGCAGCTTTGACCTCATGCCCATCTGCATCTGCTTCATCATTTCCATTTGCATTTGTGTCATTCGTGCATCCATGGCCGTTCGCTGTTGCACCATTTTGGTGATGATTTCGGCCATCAGGTCCACCTTGGATTCCTTGGAGGCACTGTTCATCCTGGCAACCTGGGCGGTGAGTTCCGCGTCCTGGATCTTCATCTCGGCCATCATCCCCTGACAACGATCCACCATCATCTGGGCGTGGTCCATCTTCTTGCCTGCCAGCGTCATCTTCTTCGCAGGCTCAGCCGATTGCGCCAGAGCTGGTGACCAGACGGCCAAGGTCATTGCCAGTGCGAGGCCGGTGCGGATTGCGAGAGTTCCCGTGGGTCGAATGTTCATGTTCTATCCTTTGGTTTTGGTGGTTGTTTGATGCTGATGGCCGCCTGACTGGGCGGATGCACCAGGTGTTCGCCGACAGATTCGGTGAGGCCCAGCCATCTAGGCATCACCGCTGGAATGCCCTGCCCTTGCCCCACCTCGACCAGATGGGTTCAAACTTGTGCATTGAATCCCTCCTACCTTTGGGATATGTGAGCATAATTTAGACCATTGTTTATTTAATTGATTTAAAAGCACTTATTATATTCAACCGCGATTGATGTGAAGACACATTCAATCAAAATGAAGCGCATCCTCATCAATTCGATGAAAGAACTCGACAGGAAGACCCTGCCCTTGTAACAAGGGGTGGAGATCACGGGCACGGGTGGATCGGGCGGAAGCGGGCCCGGTCCTCGGCCCGATCCACCCCGCACGGCTAGGCCGCAGTCCATGGTCCGGCCAGGCCGACGCGGCCTCACGCCACGCGAGAACGCCACCGCCTATCCAGCACCGACGCCACCGAGTCGTGAAGACCTTCGCGATGGGACGGCGGAAAGCGCTGACAAAAGGGCCGGAATGGGAAAATGGAAGCCGTTTTCCTGGCATTCAGAGATCGGACACCTTGATTCTCATGCGTTTGATCCGCCCGGTTTTCAGGATGCCGGTCTTGGCGCCAAATTGAGCAATGACGCTGGTGGCATTGGCGCTGCCCAGGCTGAGTGCATCCTCAATCACCCGACCCTTCGCGAGTGCGGCGACGAAGCCGGAGCCAAAGGCATCACCGGCACCCGTACGGTCGACAGCCCTAACCTTTCGGTAGGCACCGGCCTGATAGAGTTTGCCGGCCACGGCGGCGTACGAACCAGCTGACCCATTGGTACCAACCACGTAGGGACAGGTGCCGTGGGCGCGAGCCACCGTGTCTTTCACATCGCTGCCGCCAAACAGCGCAGCCAGTTCCTGGGCATTGGCCTTGATGACCGTCACAAGCCTCAACAGGGGTCGCAGTTTGTCGGCCTGTTCCAGTTCTGCATTGCCTGGATCGAGTGCGACCTGGATGCCATGGAGGTGCGCGTGCTTGAGGAGCCTTCCCAGGAGGTCAAAGTTTCCTGCAAGGGAGGAGATGTAAAACCAATCGGCCTCTAGGGTTCCAATGGCCACATCTCTGGTCTTGAGTTCGTGCGAAGCGCCCCGATGCACCAAGATCGTGCGTTCACCACCAGCCGCCACCAGGATGGCCGAGAAGCCAGTGGATCGTTTAGGGTCGACCACCATGCGGTCAAGGGCAACGCCTTCGTGGATGAGGGCGCGGGTGACTTCAGTGCCGGCGGGATCGTGGCCGATTTTCCCAACGTAGCCTACGTCGAGGCCCTGGCGGGCAAAGGTCACCGCTGCGTTGGTGGCACCGCCACCCGTGTCGTAGTAGACGGCTTCAATGTCGATCTTGACCCCGAGGGGGAACTGCTCGACATAATCGCGAGTGTGGACGACCCTGTGGGCGTGCAGCGCCTCGCCAGTCAAGAACACATCCTGCGTGGCTGCACCAAACGTGAGAATTCTGACGGGAACCTCGCTCATGGGTTTCGATGATACGCCACCACTTCCTGCCGTTGGTCTGTACTGCCCCGGGTTGAAGGTCCCTCACCTCTGAACTGCAACCAGAGGGAATGGGATGGTGGCTCCTCAGAAATCCAGGTTCTCCGTGATCCGCGTGCCGTCCTTCCGGAATGTCTCAAGGAACCGGGCGATGCGCCGCTCGGCTTCCGCCAGGTCGGCCACGCCCAGGTTGAGGTTGAGCAGATCCACGTACCAGGGCGCCTTGGTGTCGCTCTGCACGTAGGTCTGGACGATGGCTCGGGCGATGGGGAGGGTGGTGTCCTTGGAATCGTCGTGGACATCCTTGTTGCGGGCCTTGCGGAGCTTGGCGTATTCCTCCTCCACCAGCCGGGCGAAGAGGGCGGCCGTGAAGGCATCGCCCACCGCCGTGCCCGTCGCGGGATCGGCCTCGGTGAAGGTGGCGCCCTTGTGGAGCCACTCCCACAGGATGGACAGCCGGATCTCACCCGTGGCCATGTCCTCCATGAGGTAGAGGACATCGTCATTGCCGAAGAAATCGGCGGGTTTCAGCGCCGCGGCCTGGAAGCCGCGCAGGAACGCGTTGCCGTACTGCAGCGCCACGGAGAGCAGGTCCCGGGCGCCGCCGATGGTGCGGGGGGCGGGCTCCAGCCGCATGAGGCCCGCGGCGTCCTCCGGTCCGTAGGTGAGCGGCGGGAAGGCCCGGCCCATCTGGTTGGCCTGGCCCGCGCGCTCCCAGACCGGGCGGACAATGTGGACCATCTTCCAGTGGGCCACCCACTTGCCGGAGGCGCCCTCGCGCTGCTCGCGCTCGGCCCCGGCCACGGCCCGCTGCATGCTCGCGGCCACGCCTGCCTCGGAGCCCACGGGGATGTTGGGTTCCATGCCGCCCTGCCAGAGCGCGAAGCGGCCGTTCCGGTCGGGCGTGTTGACGGCCCGGCGCACCCGGTCCTCGTAGGTGCGCATGTAGCCGTAGGTCATGGTGATGGACGAGATGTTGGGATTCACGAAGGCCGGATCCCAGGCCAGGGCATCCGAGACGCTGTTGATGTAGTCCCAGCGGCCTGTGTTGAAGCCCACGAAGTGGGGCGAGAGGGCGGCCCGGATCTCCATGAGCTGGAAACACTGCTCGATCTGCTCGACCAGCACATAGGCCTTGAGGGTGCCCACGGGCAGGTCCAGGTGCGCCTCGAGCGCCAGGAGCAGGGCGTTCCAGAGCGCGGCATCCTCCGCGGTCTGGGTCTTGGGCAGGTAGAGGGCGATGCTCCGGCCCGCGGCCTGCAGCCGGGCGGCATTGTTCACGACAAAGAGCACCAGATCCGCGATGGAGGCCGAGAAGCCCACCCCCTGGAGGCGGATGTGCCGGTCGTCCAGGTGGAGGCCGCGGCAGCGGTAGAGCACCGTGGTGAAGTCCAGCTGCTTCCGCCAGTCGGCGATGATCGGGCGTCCGAAGAAGCCGTCCGCCCAGCGGTTCATCTCCCCGGCCACGTCCTCGGCCACCTCCAGGAAGACCGGATCCCGGGCGATGGCGAGCTTGAGGTTGCGGTGGTTGTCCAGGGACATGGTGTCCACCTGGCCCAGGGCATCCTCGCCATCGAACATCCAGCCGTCCGCGCCAGACAGCAAGGCGTAGGCCACGTTGCGGAGGCCGGCGCGCAGATCGGAGCGCGGCTTGGTGGCCGGCCCGGTGCCCTGGATCCACTGGCGCTGGAGGTCCGGCGGAAGGACCGCGCCATCGAAGTTCCCCGCCCTGGCATCCGCCACCCGAATCTGGGTGCCCGGAATCAAGGCTGCGGGATCGAGGAAGGCGATGCGCTCGCCCTTCTCGGCCCGGCGCTTCCGGAGCGCAGTGCGGGCAGCCATGCGCTCATGGCGGCGCCGGTCGAGGGGCGCCAGGGCCTCCAGGGCCCGCAGGACCTCCGGGGTGAAGACATCCGGATAGTCCGCCAGGACACCATCACGAAATTCGAGGATCGTGGTCATCGAGAATCTCCACTCAGGGCGTCGGTTGCAGGGACTGGCCAGGTCTCAGCGCTGCTCCATGTCCTCGTGGGCGTAGTATTCGGCGCCCCCTTCGAGGATGGCCTTCAGCACCAGGCCCGCGATGAGCTCGGGCGGATCGCCCTTGGTGTAGTCGGCGGGGGGGCGGCCGAGGTCCCCGCCATCCTTCCCGGTTTGGACTTTGTTCTTCCCGAAGGCGGTGGCCGTCAGGCGGGGATAGACCAGGCTGACGCGGATGTTCTCCAGCCGCAGTTCCTCCCGGGCGGTGAGGGTGAAGCCGTTCAGGGCGCGCTTGGACGACGAATAGACGCCATAGCCCGGCAGCCGCATGAGGGTGGTGCCAGAGCTGATGTTGACGATGGCCCCGCCCCCCCGGGTGCGCAGCATGGGGATCGTCTCCTGCATGGCCACCACGGGCCCCAGGACGTTGAGCTTGAAGACATAGTCCATGGCGGCCAGATCCGTCTTTTCCACGGTGGCCTCATAGGCGCGTCCGGCGTTGTTCACCAGCCCATCGAACCCGCCCATCCGGATGGCCTCCTGGATCATGGCCCGCACCTGCGCCGGATCGCTCATGTCCACGGGCAGGATGGCGCTGTTCGGCAGCTCCCGTGCCACCTCGCCCAGGGCTTCGGCGTTCCGGGACGCGAGGAGCAGGCGGGCGCCCTGGGTGGCGAGCAGCCGGGCCGTGGCCAGGCCGATGCCCGAGGAGGCGCCCGTGATGAGGATGGTTTGACCGGCAAGCCGCATGGCGACCCCGAAGACAGAGTGTCGTCCATGACACTCCGGTTGGAACAATCATTCTGCCCGGTCGGAGGCCCATTGAGGATGGCCGATCGCATCAGCGACGCAGGGACCATCCGACCTTCACCAGGCGGCAGGCCCGGGCCGCCGCCGCTTCCACCAGGGCGGCGCCCTGCGCCATGCAGGCCTCCAGCGGCATGGGCCCAGGCACGGTCGCCGCGAGGGCATCGATGCCCTGGGCCAGCACGTCGTCGGCGCCCTCGCCCAGGCCACCCGAAAGGCAGATCACGGGTACGCCCTGGCGTTTCGCTGCCGCGGCCACACCCACGGGCGCCTTGCCCATGGCCGTCTGGGCGTCCGTGCGACCCTCGCCGGTGATGACCAGATCCGCGTCCTGGGCCAGGGCCTCGAAGCCCGCGGCGTCGAGCACGATGGCCACACCGGGCCGGAGCCTCGCCGGGGTGAAGAAGAGCAGGCCAGCGCCCAGCCCGCCCGCGGCCCCGGCGCCCGGAATCCGGGCGACGTCGCGGCCCGTGGCCCTCGCCGCCACACCCGCGAAAACGCCGAGGGCCGCGTCGAGGTCCGCCACCATCTCCGGCGTCGCGCCCTTCTGCGGGCCATAGATGGCCGAGGCACCGCGGGGTCCGCACAGCGGATTGTCCACATCGCAGGCCACGAGAAGCTCTGTTTCCGAGAGCCGAGAGTCCAGGCCAGAAACCTCGATGCGTGCCAACCGTGCCAAGGCCGCACCCCCCTCAGGGAGGTCCAGCCTATCGGCATCCAGGAACCGCGCACCCAGGGCCCGGGCCAGGCCCGCCCCCCCGTCATTGGTGGCGCTGCCCCCGATGCCGAGGATGATCCGGCGCAGGCCCGCCTCGAGGGCGGCCCGCACCAGCTCCCCGGTCCCGAAGGTGCTGGTGATCCGCGGATCCCGGCGCCCGGCGGGCACCCGCGTCAGTCCCGAGGCCGCCGCCATCTCGATCACGGCGGTCCGGCCGTCGCCCAGGACACCCCAGGCCGCGTCGACCGGCTCGCCCAGGGGGCCACGGACGGTCGTGTGGCGGAGCGCGCCGCGGGTGGCCGCCACCAGGGCCTCCACCGTCCCCTCGCCACCATCCGCGATGGGGATCTCGAGAATCTCCGACTCCGGGAAGACCTGGCGGATGCCGCGGGCCATGGCCTGGGCCGCCTCCCGGGCGGTCAGGCTGCCCTTGAAGGAATCCGGGGCCACGATGATGCGCATGTTCGCTCCAGGAGTGGGCTCCCGCCATCATAGGGCCCCTTCCCAGCAACCACCTTCCACCCTTAGGCTGGATGGACCCATGCGGATCCGCCTCCTCACTTGTCTGTTCCTGGCCTGCGCCCTGCGGGCGGGGGATCTGCCCTTCGAGGTGAATCCCAACCGGCCCACCTTCGCCAACCCGGCCCTCACCACCCAGGACGGCGTGGCCGAGCTGGAGTGGGGCGGCCAGCAGAGCCTGCTGCGGGACGGCAGTTCCAACCTCGGGACGCCCACCCTGCTGAAGCTGGGGATGCTGAAGGATCTGGAGATCCGGCTGGGACGGTCCCGCCCCGTGCGATGATGCCCGACATGGACGCCCCTCTTTCCGTCAAGCGCCTGCTGGAGCAGATCAAGGCCCGCATCGAGCCGCCCTTCGCCGCGGTATGCGTGGTGGGCGAGGTGTCCAACTTCAAGGGTTCGGGCCGCCACTGGTACTTCACGCTGAAGGAGGAGGGTGCGGCCCTCCAGTGCGCCGTGTGGGCGGGCCAGCAGCGCTTCCTCGCCCACCCGCCCGCCAATGGCCAACGGGTGGTCCTGAAGGGCAGCCTGAACTTATATGTGGCCGGTGGCAGCCTCACCCTCGCCGTCACCCACTGTGAGCTGGCCGGCCAAGGGGATTTGCAGGCCCGGCTGCGGCAGCTGGAGGCCGAGCTGCGGGCCGAGGGGCTCTTCGACCGACCCAAGCGGCCCCTGCCCCGCTTCCCCCGCCGGCTCGGCGTGGTGGCGGCCCTGGGTGGCGCGGCCCTCCGGGATGTGCTGGAAGTGACGGCCCGCCGGGCGCCGGGCGTGGATCTCCTCGTCTTCCCCGCCGCGGCGCAAGGCGAGCGCTGCGTACCGGAGACGCTGCTGGCCCTGCAGGAGATCCAGGAACCCTTCTGGGGCTGCGAGGCGGTGCTGCTGGTGCGGGGCGGCGGCAGCCTGGAGGATCTCTGGGCCTTCAACGATCCGGCCCTGGTCCGCGCCGTGGCCACCTGTCGCCTGCCCATCGTCACTGGCGTGGGCCACGAGATCGACACCACTTTGGTGGATCTGGCCGCGGACCGGCGGGCCGCCACGCCCAGCCAGGCCGCCGAACTCGCCACACCGGATCGGGCTGCCCTGGCCTCCGACTTGCAACGGCGCACCGAGGCCCTGGCCGCCAAGATGGCCTGGCGGCTGCGGGGCTTCGAGACCACCCTCAACCTGCTCTCGGACCGGGGCCTGGCCCGCATCGAGCCGATGGCTGCCACCCAGGCCCGGCTCGCAGCCCTGCGCCACCGCCTGGACCTGGCCCACCCCCATCGCCGCCTGGACCTGGCCATGGGCCGCCTCGTCCTGCTGCGCCAGCGCCTGGCCCATGCCGCCGCCGGGGCCGCCGGCGAGGCGGACCTGCCGAGGGTGCGGGAAGCCCAGCGCCGCCTGGCTCCGGCCGCCGCTCGCGCCCTCCAGCGCCGGGACCAGCGGTTGGCCGTCCTCGCCGAGCGCCTGAAGGGCCTCGACCCGACCGGCCCCCTGGCGCGGGGCTTCGTGCTGGTCCGTGATGAGGCGGGAAGGCCCGTCACTTCCGCCGCCCGGGTGGAACTCGGCCATCCCCTCCGGCTCACATGGAAGGACGGGGAATGGACCGCGCTTCCGGAAACGCGCCGGAACGTGTGACGGGCCGCCCATCCCGTGGCGACCCCTGCCCGGGGGCCCGCGGGATGCTAGAGTCAGCCAACCTCCAGGTGTGATATGTCCCAACCCCCGAGCGATCCCCCGGTGCTTCCGAGTCCTTCGGAGCCAGGCCGCCTGGCCCCGGGGACGATGGTGGGCCGCTTCCGGGTGGAGGAGACCCTGGGGACCGGCGGCATGGGCGAGGTCTATCGCGCCTGGGATCCCACCCTGGAGCGGAGCGTGGCCCTGAAGGCGCTGCGGCCGGCGGATGAACGGGAACCGGGCGCCCTCGAGCGGTTCCGGCGCGAGGCCCTGGCCCTGGCCCAGCTCAATCATCCCCACGTGTGCCAAGTGCATGACTGGGTGGAGGGCGCCTCCGGGACCTACATCGCCATGGAGCTGGTGCCGGGGCAGACCCTCGACAAGGCGGGCCCCGAGCTGCGCGAGCGGGACCGGCTCCGGGTGATCCGGGCCATCGCCCAGGCCCTGGAGGCGGCCCATGCGAAGGGGCTCGTCCACCGGGACCTCAAGCCCGCCAACATCATGGTCGCCCACCGCGAGGGGAAGGATCCCCTGGTGAAGGTGCTGGATTTCGGGTTGGCCCGCCTCCTGGATCCCGCCGTCCCCGCCGAAGCGATGCCGACGCCATCGGCCGCGCCGAACCTCGCGCTCCTGGAGGCCTTGGGTTCGTCGAGCCCTGCCCAGGACGCCGACGATGCCACCACCTCCCGCCACCCCAGTCATCCCTCGCGACCAGGACAGGCCACGCAGGGTCCCTCCGGAAGCCCGTCCTGGGAACGGCTCACCCAGGCCGGGACCTTCATGGGCAGCCCAGCCTATGCCTCGCCCGAGCAGATCCAGGGCCAGGCTGCGGGCCCCGCCAGCGACGTATTCTCCCTGGGCATCGTGGCCTGGGAACTGTTCACGGGGGACCATCCCTTCCCCGGCGAGGGCCGCGCCCGGATGAAGGCCATCGTGCAGGGGGACCGGCGGACGCTGGCCCGGCGCCACCTTCCGTCGGAGACCCGGGATCTGCTCATGGCCATGCTCGATCCGCACCCCTTCAGGCGGCCGACCGCCGCGAAGGTGGCCGAGGCCCTGGACCGGATCTTGAAACCGAAGCGGGCCCTGCGCTGGGCGCTCGCCACCGCCGCCACGGCCCTGGTCCTGGCCCTGGGCCTCAACGGATTCTTCGCCCGCGGGGTCATCGCGGACCTCACCCGGAAACGGCCGGCGCGGCTGGTGGTGCTGCCTTTCCTCAATGGCACGGGAGAAGGGCGCTACAACGGCCTCGTCCACCGTGCCTTCCCCGAGGACATCGGCGCCCAGCTGGCCGAACTCCCCCAGCTCCAGGTGGTGGACCAGGAGACCCTCGCCCGGGCCGCCCGCACCCTGGGCCTGAACCTGGCGCTCCCCCTGGACCCGGCCGCCCGGGCCCGGCTGGCCGGCTACCTGGGGGCAGCCCTGGTCCTGCGCGGCGACGTCCAGCAGCGTCCTGAGCTGGGGATGAACTACGTCCTGGAGGACTCCAGGGGCCAGGTGCGCAGCCAGGGCGCCGTCCACGCGACCGGGAAACCCATGGTCGCGCTCCAGGCCCTCCCCGCGGCCCTGGTGGCCCGCCTGCGCCGGGCGGTGGACCCCTTGAACGGGACGCATCCCGAAAGTGCCGAAGGGATCAGTGGCGACGCGCTGCTGGCCTACGGCCAAGCCCTCGATTTCATGAGCAAGGGTGCCTACAAGGAGGCCCTGCCCCTGATGCGCACGGCGGCTTTCCAGTCCCCCTTCGCGTCGGGGCCGGTGGTCGGCTACGCGACCTGCCTTTACCGCACCGGGGATCCGGCCACGGATGCCGCGCTGCGCTGGGCCCTCAACGCGGCCCGCCTGTCGAAGGACAGCTACCGGGAGGTGGTCACCCTCAAGGCCCTCGGCCTGCGGGAACGGGAGCAGGGGCACCTGGACGCCGCAGCCGCGGCGTGCCGCGAGGGCGTGGCCCTCGCCGAGAAGGGCGGCTTCGAGGCCCAGCGGGCATCCATCCTCAGCAACCTGGGCCTGGTGCTCCAGGATCAGGGCCACCTGGACGACGCCAAGACCTGCTTCACCCAGGCGGCCGAGGTGCAGCGGCGGCTCCCCGATCCCCAGGGGCTCGCCAACGCCATCAACAACCTCGCCGTTCTGGCCCGCAAGCGCGGCGCGTTTGCTGAAGCCGAAGCCAACTATCAGGACGCCCTCACCCTCCAGAGGGCCCAGGGAAACCGCTATGGGGAGGCCCTGGCCCTCACCAACCTCGGGGATCTCACCCTGAGCCAGCGCCGGTTCAATGAAGCCAGGGCCTTCCTCGTGCGAGCGGATGCGCTCTTCCAGGAGACCGGCAACCGGACGGAGCGAGCCGTCTGCCAGCTCAACCTGGGATTGTTGGCGCAATGCCGGCTGGACTTTCCCTCAGCTGAAGCCGCCTTCCAGACCGCCGGCCACCTCGCGGAAGAAGCCCAGGCTCCGCCCACGGCCGCCCTCGCCTGGTTCTACCTGGCCAACCTCTCCCGCCAGCGGGGCCGCCTCGATGAGGCCACGGGCCGGTACACCCTGGCCCTGCGTCGCTTCCAGACACTGGCGGCCGAGGATGAATGCGGCGATTGCCTGGCGGGGCTGGCGGAGTGCGCCCTGCTGCGACCGTCTCCCAACCTCAAGGACGCCGACCGGCTCCTGAAGGACGCCGCTCAGAAGGCCAAGGCCACCGACCCCTTTCTGCTCCGAGCCCGCTGGCGGCAGGCCCGGGCCATGGGTCAGAAGGATCTCGCCAGCCAGCTCCTGGACCAGGCCCGGGCAGCCGCCGGCAAGGACGAGCCCGAAGTCGCCCGGGAACTCGAGGCCCTGAGCAGCCGATCCCGTTGATTGCCCCGGTTCGTGTTCAAAAAAATGGATCCACCACGGAGGATCTCAGCGCGACCGGGCCGCAACCAAAAAACTGATTCACCGCCAAGACGCCAAGAAAAGCAAGCAGGGGTGGGCATTCCGGTAAGGAGCCGAGGGTTTAGCTTGGGAGGGGGCGACGTCGACTTTCTGGGATCGACACCGCCCCCTCCCAAGCTTCTGGCGCTTCGCGCCAGTCCGCCTTCGGCGGGCCCTCGGCTCCTGGGGGTGGGTCGGACCCCCTTGGCGTCTTGGCGCCTTGGCGGTTTCCTTTTCAAGGACTTCCATGCACCCAGAAGGCAACTTCTTCGCGAGAAAACAAGAAGTTGGAGGTTAGTCGTACGGAGGCCTCCGTGATACCTCCGTGGGTTCAGTGCCTCAATGGTGGATCGCTCGCTTTGATCGCTGGTGGGGATGAGGTTCCTGGGATGAGGCTCGGCGCTTGCCCGGGCCCGCTATCCTGAAGCCATTGCCCGGACTCACCCCATGAAGCTCCTGCTGGTCGAAGACGATCCCCGCGCCGCGCGGGCCCTCGAACGGGGGCTCCGGGAGGAGGGCTTTGCCGTGGAAGTGGCCTTCGACGGTGAGGAGGGCCTCTTCCTGGCGCGGGAAGGCAGCTTCGACGCCTTGATCCTCGATGTGATGCTGCCGAAGCTGGATGGCTTCACGCTCCTGGCCGAGGCCCGCGCCGCCGGCGTGGCTGCGCCAGCGATGTTCCTCACGGCGCGGGATGCCCTGCCCGACCGGCTGCGGGGCCTGGAGGCCGGGGGCGACTACCTGGTGAAGCCCTTCGCCTTCTCCGAGCTGGTGCTCCGCCTCCACAACCTCCTGCAGCGGGCGCCCGCCACCGGCCGCATCTGGGCCGTGGGCGGCCTCACCGTGGATCCGGTGCGGCGGCGCGTCTACCGGGACGGGGACCGGCTGGACCTGAGCGCCCAGGAGTACGCCCTGCTGGAGCTGCTCGCCCGCAACGCGGGCCATGTGGTCACCCGCACACGCATCGCCGAGGAACTCTGGAACATGGCCTTCGACGCCGACCCCAACCTGGTGGATGTCGCCGTGCGGCGGTTGCGGCGCAAGGTGGACGACCCCTTCCCCGAGAAGCTCATCCAGACCCGGCGCGGCGTGGGCTACCTGCTGGAAGCCCGGAATGACTGAGCGACGCCGCCCCCCCTCCCTGACCCTGCGCCTCGCCGCCGCCTACGCCCTGGTGTCGCTGGTCCTGATGGGCGGAAGCTCCATCCTGCTCTATCGGGCCCTGGCGCGCGCGGGCTGGCGCGATGACGCCGAGGATGTCCGCCATGCCGCCTACCTGGTGGCGTGGGGGATGGAGGAGAAGGACGGGGTGGAACCCCGGGACCTGGAGGGTGAAGCCGGGGTGCGGGTGCGGGTCCTCGACCCCCAGGGCAGGACGCTCATGGAGGGATCCGGCATGTCGAAGCTCGCGCCAGTGGCCTTGATGCCGGCGGCCCCCTCGGGGCTGGTGCGGATCGAAGGCCCGGAGGACACGGATCTGCTGGTGGAGACCGTGGTCGTGCGGGGAGGGGTGGTGCAGGCCGCGAAGGACCTGGCGCACCGGCAGCGCCTGCTGGCGCGCTACCGGGAGTTCCTGGCCCTCAATGCGGCTCTGGTGGCGATGCTGGCCGCCCTGGCGGGCTGGTTCATCGCCCGCCGCGGCCTCGCCCCCCTGGCGCGGCTGGCCCGCGCCGTGGCCGAGATCCGTCCCGAGACCCTCACCGCCCGCCTCTCGGCGTTGGACGCGCCCCAGGAGTTGCAGGCGCTCACCGCGACCCTGAACGGCGCCCTGGAACGCCTGGAGAAGGCCTTTGCCCGCCTGGGAACCCTGAACGGGGACATGGCCCATGAGTTGCGCACCCCGCTCCACGCCCTGCGCCTGGACCTGGAGTCCCTCGCGGGGTCCGCCCAGGATCCCAGCCTGGCGGATCGTCTCGGCACCGCGACGGAATCCCTGGATCACATGGGCGCCCTGGTGGAACAGATGCTCTTCCTGGCCCGGGCGGAGGATCCCGCCACGGTGCTGGACCGCCGGGACATGGACTTGAATCAGGCGCTGGCGGACGCGGCCCGGCCCTTCGAATTCCTGGCGGAGGAGCAGGGCCTCCGGCTGCGGGTCCAGGCGGATCCTGCGTCGCGGATCCAGGCGGATCCGACCCTGCTCCGCCGGGCCATCCACAACCTCCTGGCCAACGCCGTGCGGCACACCGCGCAGGGCGAAGTCGCGCTCACGGGCAGCGCAGGGGACGGATTCACGGAGATCGAGGTGCGGGACACCGGGGAAGGCATCGCGCCCGACCAGCTGCCGCGCCTGGGCCAGCGCTTCGCGCGGGCGGACGCCTCCCGCAGCCGTGCCACGGGCGGCATGGGCCTGGGCCTGGCCATCGTGCAGAGCATCCTCCGCCTGCACGGGGGCTGGCTCGCCATCGAGAGCGCGCGGGGCGAAGGCACGGTGGTGCGGATGCGATTCCCCCGGGCTTGACCGCCGTTCAGGCCGCCCCTTCTGGCTCGGCGGCTGGAGGCCGTTCACGATCCAGCAGGTGGAACAGCACGGGCATGGCGAGCAGCACCAGCGGCAGTTGCACCGCGAGGCCGGAAATGATGGCGATGGCCAGGGGCTGCTGCATGGCGGACCCCTGGCCGATGGCGAAGGCCAAGGGAAGCAGGGTGAGCATGGCGGCCAGTGTGGTCATGGCGATGGGCCGCATGCGGTTCTGGCCGGCTTCGATCAGCCGGTCGATGGGTTCGGTGCTTTTCGGCAGGCTCTGATACTCAGAGAAGTAGAAGATCGCCACCTCGGTCACGATGCCGACGATCATGATCATGCCCATCATCGCCGAGATGTTGAGTTCGATCCCCGTGGCCCAGAGCCCGATGAACACCGCGGCCAGGGACAGCAGAGGAATGGCCAGGATGGAGATGGCCACCTGGAAGCGCTCATAGAGGAAGAGGAGCAGGAGGAAGACGAGGGCGATCGCCGCTGCGAACACGGACACGAGGCCCTTGAAGGCGATCTGCTGCTGCTGGTAGAGCCCGCCGAGCTCGTAGTAGACGCCGGGCGGGAGCATTCCGGGAGTGTCCATGACCCGGCGGACATCGGCCATGGTGGAGCCCATGTCCCGTCCGCTGATGCGGCCTGTCACAGCCACCATGCGCTTGAAGTTCTCCCGTCCGATCTGGGGCTGGCCTGAGACCGGCGTGATCCGCGCCACCCGCGACAGGGGGAAGAGATGGCCATCCGGGGCCCGCATGAGAAGCCGGCCCAGATCACTTACTGTGCTGCGCAGATGCTCCGGGATCCATACGCGGACGCCCACCATCTTCACGCCCTGCCGGATCTGGGTCGTCACACGCCCCGTCAGGGCATCTTCCACCATGCGGGTCACCACCTCAGGATCCACCCCTTCCAGGGAGGCCTTCACGCGGTCCACATCGATGTTGAGCGCATCCCCGGCGGGATTGACGCCATCCCGGACCGCCACGACGCCCTGGATGCGGCCAATGGCGGCGGCGACCTTGCCCGCCATGGTCCGCAGGGCCCCCAGATCGTCCGAATAGATCTTGATCTCGATGGGCTGGGGGACAGCCGTGAGATCCCCGATGAGGTCCTCCATCAACTGGGCCATTTCAATGTCCAACCCGGGGACCTGCCGGATCACCTGAGCCCTGATCTGCGCCATCACGTCCTCGATGGGAGCTCGCCGGCCGGATTTCAGCCGGACGAAGAAATCCCCCTGGTTGGCTTCCGTGATGGCGCCCCCAAGCTGGAGGCCCGTCCGGCGGGAATAGGTGTCCACGTTGGGGTTGGCGCGGATGATGGCCTCCACCTGGCGCAGCAGCCGGTCCGTTTCCCCCAGGGAGGTGCCCGGCTCAGAACGATAGTCCAGGATGAACCCGCCTTCATCCATGGCGGGCATGAAGCCGGATCCCACCTGGTGGTAGGCGAACCAGCCCAGGAGCAACAGGGGCAGGATGCCCGCGAGCAGCAGCACGGGCCGGGCCAGCAGCCGGCGCATGAGGCCAGCGTACCGTTTGTGCACCCACTCAGTGAGCGGCCCCCCTTCTTTCTGGTTGGCCTCCTTCGCGCCAAGCAGGTGGTCGGCCAGGATGGGTATCGCCAGCCAGGCGACCAGGAAGGAGATCACCAGGCCCGCCGCCATGGTGAGGGCAAGCGCCTTGAAGAAGGCCCCCGTGACGCCATCGAGGAAGGCCAGCGGGACGAAGATGATCACGGTGGACGCGGAGGAACCCGCCAGGGGGATGCTGAACTCCCGGGCCGCATCAAGGACCCGGCGGTGGTGGTTGGCGGAAGCGCCCCGGAGCCTCCTCACGATGTGCTCGATCATCACGATGGCGTCGTCGATGATCAGCCCCACGGCCGCCGCCATGCCGCCCAGGGTCATGATGTTGAAGCTCATGTGGAAGGCCGTGAGCAGCACCACGGTGGCCGCCAGGACCGCCGGCACCGTGATGATGGCGATGAGGGTGATCTTGATGTTGCGGAGAAAGGCGAGCAGCACGCCCGCCGCCAGCAGGATCCCGATCAGGATGGCGTCCCGCACGCTGGACGCGGAATCCACCACCAGACGGCTCTGGTCGTACCAGTTGGCGATCTTCACACCCGGGGGCAGGTGGGAGCGGTAGGCCTCCAGCTTGGCCTTCAGGCTCTGGGCGATCCGGACACTGTTGCTGCCCGGCTGCTGGTAGACCTGCAACAGCACCGCCTCGTGCCCGTCGGCATTCACCTTTACCCACTGGGGCACGGTGCTGCGCATCACCGCCGCCACATCCTCCAGGCGGACCAGCCCGTTGGAGCCCGTCCTGAGCACAGTCTGGCGGATGTCCTCCTCGCTCTTGAGGCGCGTATCCGAGATGGCCAGGTAGAGCTTGTAGTGATCCTCCATGCGCCCCACGGCGCTCACCACGTTGGCCGCGGCCAGGGCGCGGGAGACATCCTCCAGGGCCAGTCCGTAGGCCTTCAGCCGGGCCGGATCCACGATCACGTGGTACTCCTCGAGCGCCCCGCCGGAGACCTGGATGCGCGCCACGCCCTCCACGCCCGAGAGGACAGGACGAAGCTGGTACTGGGCCAGGTCGTGGATCTGGGTGAGGCTCAGCGAATCCGAAGTGAGGCTGTAGGCCATGATCGGAAAGACCGTTGGATCCATCCGCCGGGTGGTGGTCTGGGTGCCGGGGGGCAGCAGCGGCATCACCTGGGCCACGGCCTGGCCCACCTGCGCCGTGGCGAGGGCCATGTCCGTGCCCCAGGAGAAATTCACCGAGAGTTCAGCGGATCCGCGGCTGGTGGTGGATCGGACATCCTGGACGCCAGGCACGCGCCGGAGGGCTTCCTCCGCCGGCATGGTCGCCTGGACCTCCATCTGCTCCGCGGGCCGATCGCCTGCATCCAAGGTCACCATGACCCTGGGGAAATCCACGTTGGGGAACAGGGTCACCGGCAGCTTGAAGGCGGCAAACACGCCCGCCAGCGCGAGCATGGACACGAAGAACAGGATTGAGCGGCGGTGGTGCTGCATCCAGTCTGAAAAGGTCAAGGTCGGCCCTCCCGCACGGCCATGCCGTCCTTCAGTTCGTAGTTGCCCTGGATGACGACCTGGCGCGCGGGATCCACCGGACCCGCCACCAGCACCAACGGGCCATTCTCGATCCCAGGGCTCACCTCCACCCGTCTGGCCCGTCCATCCTGGACCTGGAAGAGATAGGCGCCCCGATCATCCCGTAGCACCGCGGACCGGGGGACCACCCACCCGTTCCGGGAACGGAGCAGGACGGAGCCCCGCACCTGCATGCCCGGCATCAGCTCGCCCACCGGGGAGATCATCCGGACCGAAATGTCCACAAGCCGGGTCTGGGGATTGATGATGCCGAAGACCTTCGCCACCTTAGCCCGCACGGGCTTCGTGCTCCCGAACACCGGGACCAGATCCACCGGCATGTCGATGCGCACCCGGCCCACGTCCTCCGGCTCGATTCCGAGGGTCACCCGCAGGGCGCCCGCTCGGGCCAATTGCATCAGCGCAGTCCCTCCCGGGACCCGGTCTCCCTGCTGGACTCCGATGGTGGCCACCACGGCGCGGAAGGGCGCCTTGAGGATTTCGCTGCCAAGCCCCGTGCCCTGCCTCTGCTCGGCCGCCAGGAGGGCCTCTGCGTCCTCCAGCCCCTTCTGGGCGGCGGCCACCTGGGAGCGGGTCGCCAGGTGGCGGCCGGCCATACCCTGAACGCGCTGCAATTCCCCCCGCGCGAAGGCTGCCGCGGCCTCGGCCTGCCGGTAGGCCGCCGCGGCCGCCGGGTCAGTGGCCAGTTCGATCAGCCCTTCTCCGGGGTTCACGACCTGCCCCGGCGCGACCAGAAGATGGTCGATCCGGACCGGCCGGGAGAGGCTGAGCGTCTCGATGGCCCCGGTGTCAGGCACGACGGATCCATAGGCGGTGATGGTCTCAGCCAGCGTCTGGCGGCGCGGAAGCTCTGTCTTCACAAGGACGCTCGGCCCATCCGCGGCGGGTGGCGCCGCGGGAAGCGCGGTAGGCACGGCCAAGGAGACCGCCAGCATCAGCAAAAGCCGGTTCATCTTCATGGCAGGGACTCCTTGGAGGCTGATTTGGCTGGATGGGAGGTCTGGAACGGAAGCTCCCCGCCGAGGAGCGCCTGGAGCATGACGCGCTGCTCCAGCAGGGCCTGCTCGATGGCGAGGGCCTCGGCCCGCTTGGCGAGCCAGGCGATCCGGATCTGGGTATAGACGAGTTCGTTCATGTCCCCCGAAGCGAAGGCCGCCTTCGCCTGCTCCGCGGTCTGGGCGAGCGTGCTGGTGCCCGAGGCCACCTCTCGCAGCTGCGCCTCCAGCAGCTTCTGGTCCTCCAGGATGCGGACGATGTCGGCATAGGCAGCGTTGAGGCGCACCTGGTACTCGTCGCGGAGGCGCAGTCGCGTGGCCTTCTCGATGGCGATGTTCCCCCGGTTGCCGTTGAAGATGGGAAGGCTGAGGGTGACGCCGAGGCCCCGGGTGTAGAGGCCCGAGGTATCGCGTGCCCGGGTCAGGCCGATGTTGAGGGCCGGAAACTGGGCCAGCACGGACTGGCGGAAGCGCTGTTCCTGGCTTTCATAGCCCGCCTGGAGGGCCAGCAGGTCGGGCCGGCGCCGGTTGAGGCCGGCCATCGATCTCCGGATGGCCTCGTCATCCAAGGGGGGGAGCTGGATGCCGCCCGTGAGGTGCAGCCGGGTCCCCGGCGCCAGGCCCAGCAGCGCATTGAGATCCTGCCGGTTGGCGTTGATCCGCCGCGAGAGGTCGTTGATCTGGGTGTCGAGGTTCTGCAGCTCGACGAGGTCCGCCGAAACCGCGTCCAGGGTGGTGTCTCCTGCGGCCAGGGCCTCTTGCAGGCTGGCGTGGCGAGAGGCGACGAGGATGCGCTCTCCCGCCAGGACCGCCAGCAGTTTCTGCTGGGCGAGGCTTTGCGCAAAGAGCAACCGGGCCTTGGCCACCACCAGCCACTCCAGCCAGAGCAGGTTGAGGTCGGTCTGCCGCCGCGTGGCCTCCGCCGCCCGCTTCACTGCCGAATGCGTGAGGAGCGCGTTGACGTCATAACTGAGGCCGATGCTGAAGCCGGTGGTGTTCGTGGCATCCCCATTGGTGGGCACATCACGGGTGCCCGCCAATTGCGGATCCGGCAGCAGACCAGCGGCGAAAGCCTGGGCCCGCGAGATCCCCGCCTCGTCCCGGGCCACTTTCAGGTCCGGATTGTGGGCCACCGCCAGCATCGCCACTTCCGTCATGTCCAGACCATCGCTGGGATCGAAGAGATGCGTGGCCAGCTCAGGCAGGGGCATGCCTCCCGGTGGCACCGTCAGGCGGGAGACACCCTCATGAAACCGGGGTGCGGCAGGTAGGGCGAGGGGGCGGTAGATCGCACATCCGCCGGTCGCCAGCAGCGCCACCGAAAGGGCAGCCAGCGGGGCTCCCAGCCGAAGGAATCCCGACCCCTGGTTACGATCCGTCGATCCTGGATGTCTCATGCTTTGATCCACCTCGAAAGCTCACGCCCAGGATGAGGGACGAACCTGACTCTTCCCTGTCTGGAACCTGAGCTATCCGGTCAGGTTGCGGGAACCACATCCGCGCCCTTGAGACTGTAACCTAGCACGCCTGCGAGGGTGGGGCAGGCGAAGACACGGCCGGGGGGCTGCGGGTCCCGCGGACCTGACCGTCATTTCAGGCTGGTGTCACGGAGTCTTCAGGCGCGTGCCGGCACAATGAGGCATGCGAGCCCCTGCCACCATCCTGTCCGCGGTCCTGGTGATCCTCACCGGCGCCTGCGCGCGCCCACCCAAAGCGGGGCTCGATGCGAAGCGCACACTCGCCACGCTGCGGCAATCACGGCCCGAGATCCCCGGGGGCGATCTGGCAGCGGCCCTCACGGCCCTCACCTGGAAGGAACATCCTGATCTGGATCAGGCGAAGGCGGAACTGGAGGCGGCCAAGGCCGGCATCCGCACGGCGAAGGCGATCCCCAATCCATCCTTTGGCTTCAGCGCCACGAAGGCCGAGGGCGTGCCCCAGCCCTGGACGCTGGCCTACGGGCTCAGCATCCCCATCGAGCTGGGTAGCAAGCGAGGGCTGCGGGTGCGCCAGGCGCGCCTGCGGGTGCAGGCGGCGCAACTCCAGGTGGCGGACACGGCGTGGAAGCTGCGCTCCGGCGTGCGCGCGACCCTTCTGGATTGGCAGCAGGCCCGGGAGGCCTCGCGCGCCGCGGACCATGTGGCCGCCCTGCGCGAGGACTTGCTGAGGCTCCAGGACCGCCGCCTCGCCCTGGGAGAGATCGGCGCGCCGGAGCACGCGGCGTCCGCGCTGGCCGCCCAGGTCGCCGAGGCGGCGCGCCTCGTGGCCCTGGAGCAGCTGCGCCGGGCGGCCTCCGCCGTGGCGCTGGCCGCAGGCATCCCCCTGCCCGCGTTGCAGCCGCGGCTCGATGCCGAAGCTCTGCCGGATCTCGCGCCGCTCCCCGCGCCGCTCGTGCCGCAGGCTGCGGAGGCCCTCATCCACCGCCTGGATGTGCGCCGCGTCCTGCTCGCCTGGGACCAGAACGAGACGGCGCTGGACCAGGAACTGGCCCAGCGCGTGCCCAACCTCCAGCTCGGCCCCGGCTACAAATTCGACCAGGGCGTGAAGAAATGGGTGCTCGGTCTCACCGTGGGTCTCCCCATCTTCGATCGCCGCCAGGGCCCCATCGCGGAGGCGGTGGCGCGGCGCGGCGTCATCGAGGCCCAGCTGCGGCAGGTGGAGAGGCGGGCGCTCTCGGAGGCGGATCTCGCCGAAGCGCGCTACGGAGCGGCCAGGGACCGCCTCAAGGCGCAGGTGGACGCCCTGAAGAGCCAGCGATCCCGGCTCGCCGCGGCGGAACACGCCTTCCAGCTGGGGGGCACGGACCAGGGCGATCTTCTGGCGGCGGAGCTGGAGGCCGCGCAGGCCCGCAGTCTCGCCGTGGACGCCTGGGCCGAAATGGGGCGCGCGCGGCTGGCGGTGGAGGACGCCTTCCAGAAACCGCTGGACCCTTCGGAGCAACCCTATCCCTTCGATGGAGCGAAACGATGAGCGAGTCCCATCCCCTTTCCAGGCGGGCCAGGATCATCCTCGGCGCCTTCGCTTTCCTGCTGGCGGCCGGCCTCGGCGCGAGGATGGCGTTCGGAGGCGGCGGCACGGTGGATACGGACGATGCGCCGCCACCGCCGCCCAAGGCCAGCCTCGCCAAGGGCCCCGATGGCAAGCCTGCCCTCCAGCTGGCCCCAGGCCAGGCCCAGGCGATGGGGCTGGAGACGGCCGAAGCCGTGCCGACCACCGACGTCGACGCGCTGCCCATTCACGGTGTGGTCCTGGATCCGCTGGTCTTCCTTGACCTGGACGCCAGGCACAAGGCCGCCTCGGCCTCGGCCCAGGCCGCGCGGGCGGCGGACACCGCCGCGCAAGCGGAACTGTCAAGGATCACGGCCCTGCACAGCTCCGGTCACGGCGCCTCGGACAAGGCATGGCAGGAGGCCCAGCGGGTCGCCGCAGACGCCCGTGCCCGGCGCACCGCCGCGGAAGGCGAGGCGCGGAAGGCCCTGGCGGCCTGGGCCCAGAACGGCCTCGACTCCGTGGAAGGCCTCGCCGGCTTCCGCCGCGTGATGCTCCGCCTGGACCTCCCCATGGGGACGCCCGCGCCCGCCCCCTTGCCGCGCACACTGAACGCCACCACGCCCGGCCTCAGGGGCGCCCTCCCACTGCGCGTGCTGGGCCTGGCGCCCGGGGGATCGCCGCTTACCGGCGGCCTCGCCCTGCTGGCCCTGGCACCGGGCAGGGGCCTGAGGCCTGGCCTGCCGGTGGATGCCTCGCTGGCGGGAACACGCGGCAGGCGTGTCGCCGTCCCCCGCACCGCGGTGGTGTGGTCCGGCGGGCAGGCGCAGGTCTTCGTGGAAGTGGCCAAGGGCCGCTTCGAGCCCCGCACCGTGGAAATCGCCTTCGCGGCGGGGGACAGCCTCGTCCTGGCGAGCGGCGTGAATGAAGGCGACCGCGTGGTGAGGCAGGGCTCCCTGGCCGTGCAGGGCGAGTACGCGCGGCTGGCGACGGGCGAAGTCATCGGGACCGGGGGGGATTGATGCTCAATGCCATCGTCCGCGGCGCGCTCCGCCTGAAGGGGCTTGTGATGGTGGCGGCCGCCCTCATGGTGGCCTACGGCGTCTATACGGCCACCCGGGCCCAGCTGGGCGTCTTCCCGGAATTCGCGCCACCGAATGTGACCGTGCAGACCCAGGCGCCGGGGCTCACCCCGGAGGAAGTGGAGCAGCTGGTGACGCTGCCCCTGGAGCGCGCCATCAACGGCGTGCCGGGGCTGGAGCATCTGCGCTCCCGGAGCCTCCAGGGCATCTCGGTCATCGATGCCGTCTTCAAGGAGGGCACGGGCATCTACCTGGCGCGGCAGCAGGTGGCGGAGCGCGTGGCGCAAGCCGCCGGCCGCCTGCCCCAAGGCCTGGGCACCCCCGCGCTGGCACCGCTGGCATCCAGCACCGGCTACGCCTACGCCTTCGGCCTCACCAGCGCCACGCGCTCACCCATGGAGCTGCGCACCTATCTGGATTGGACCCTGCGTCCCAAGCTCCTGGGCATTCCGGGCATCGCCAGCGTGTCCGACTACGGCGGCCAGGTGCGCCAGCTCCAGGTGCAGCTCATCCCCGGCCGCCTCCAGGCCCACGGCCTCACCCTGGAGCAGGTGCGCCAGGCGGCGGCTTCCGCCACGGGCATCCGGGGCGCCGGCTTCGTGGACACGCCCGAGCAGCGCATCGTGCTCCGCAGCGAGGGGCAGAGCCTCACACCGGAAACGCTGGCCCAGGTGGCCGTGGCATCCAAGGATGGCGCGGTGCTGCGCCTGGGCGATGTGGCCCGCGTGGCCTGGGGGCCAGCACCCGCCACCAGCGCGGCCATGGTGGAGGGGAAGACCGGCCTCACCGCCGAGGTCTTTGTGCAACCGGGGGCAGACGTCATCGCCGTCACGAAAAGCATCGAGGCGGTGCTGAAGGCGCAGGGGCCGGATCTCGCGAAGCACAGCATCAAGCTCCTCGCGCCCACCTTCCGCGTAGCCTCCTTCATCGAAACCGCCGTGGGCAACGCCCGGAACGCGCTGCTGCTGGGCGGCCTCCTGGTGGTGCTGGTGCTGCTGGCCTTCCTGCGGGACCCCCGCACAGCCTTCATCTCCATCACCGCCATCCCCCTCTCGCTGCTGGCAGCGGTTGTGGTGCTGGTCTACATGGGCTTCACCCTCAACACCATGACGCTGGGCGGCCTCACCATTGCCCTGGGCGAGGTGGTGGATGACGCCATCATCGATGTGGAGAACATCCTGCGCCGCATGCGGCTGGCCCGAGCCAACGCAGACCCCCGCCCCGCGCTCCAGATCGTGCTGGAAGCCTCCATGGAGGTGCGCGGCTCCGTGGTCTTTGCCACGGGCGTGGTGGCCATGGTCATGTTTCCCGTGCTCACCTTCTCCGGCGTGCAGGGGCGCATCTTCGCGCCGATGGGCTGGGCCTACCTCTCCGCCGTGCTGGCCTCGCTGCTGGTGGCGCTCACCGTCACGCCCGCGATGACCCTGCTCATCTTCGGAAAAGGCCGCCTGCCCCAGGAAGAACCCCATTGGGTCCGCGCCCTCAAGGCCCGCTACCACACGTTGCTGGAAGACCTCATGGCCCGCCCAAAAGCCGTTTTCCTGGGGGCGGGCATCCTCCTCGTGGGCGCGCTCGTGGCCCTGCCTTTCATGCAGGGTGGCTTCCTGCCGGATTTCCAGGAGGGTCATCTCATCCTGCACATGAGCCTGCCCACGGGCGCCTCATTGCAGGAAAGCCTGCGCACGGGCCGGCGCGTGGCCGCGCTGCTTTCGAAGCTGCCCGCCGTGGGCCGGATCTCCCAGCGGGTGGGACAAACGGAAGGGAGCAACGATGTGGTCGGCCCCGAGTCCAGCGAGTTCGATGTGGAGATGAAATCCGGTATGCCCGGGGACGCCATGACCCAGATCCGCGACGCGGTGCAGGCCATCCCTGGCGCGACCTTCGCGGTGAAGTCCTACCTGGCGGAGAGCGTGGATGAAAGCATTTCCGGCAATGTCGCGCCCGTGCTGGTGCAACTGAACGGGCAGGACCTGGACCAGCTGGACCAGGCAGCGGCCCGCGTGAAGTCCGTGCTGGCCTCCGTCCCCGGCGCCCAGGATGTGGCCGTGGACAGCCCGCCGGGCCAGCCGGAGTGGACGCTGAGGGTGAATCCGGAGGCTGCGGCGCGCTACGGGTTGCGGCCCGCGGAGGTGCTGGATGCCATCCAGACGGCCTTCCAGGGCCAGGTGGTGGGTCAGATCTTCGAGGGCGACCGGGTGACGGATCTCGCGGTCACGCTCCTCCCCAGCGCCAAGCGGGACCCTGAGCGCATCGGGAACATCCCCATCCAGACGCCGGATGGCCGCAGCCTGCCGCTGTCGCAAGTGGTGAAGCTGGAGAAGGGCACGGGCCGCTACGCGGTGCTCCACGATGGCGCCCAACGCCGCGTCATTGTCACATGCAGCGTCACGGGCCGGGGTCTCTCCTCCTTCGTGGCGGATGCAGAGAAGGCGGTGCGCATTAAGGCAGGCCTGCCGCCCAGCATCACCGCCCGGTTCGGCGGCGTGCTGGACGCCCAGAACGCGTCCCACCGGGAGTTGGCCCTCCACCTGCTTCTTTCCCTGGCGGGCATCCTCGCCCTGCTCAGCCTCGTTTTCCACTCGCCCCGCAACCTCATGCTGGTGCTGGCGAACCTGCCCTTTGCCCTGATGGGCGGCGTCCTCGCGGCCTTCCTCAGCGGCGGCGCCCTCAACCTGGGCGCGCTGGTGGGCTTCGTGACCCTCTTCGGCATCACCACCCGCAACAGCATCATGCTGGTCTCCCACGCCGAACATCTGGTGTTGAAGGAGGGCTTTGCGTGGGATGGCGCCACCGCCCTGCGCGCCGCCGAGGAGCGGCTGGTCCCCATCCTGATGACGGCGACGGTCACTTCGCTTGCCCTGCTGCCCCTGGCCCTCGGCTCGCGCCAGCCGGGTCGGGAGATCGAAGGCCCCATGGCGGTCGTCATCCTGGGCGGACTCATCTCCTCCACCCTGCTCAACCTCCTGCTCCTGCCCACGCTCATCCACCGCTTCGGCCGCTTCGCTGCGACCGAGGAACCCTGAGGGGCGGCCGTCGCTTCCCCTTCCCACACCAAGGAGTCCCCATGTTCGTCTTCGCACCCCCCGCCCTGGTTCAGTCGCAGCCCGCTTCTCCCAAGCTATTCCACGCCCTCTCCGAAGCCCTGGAAGGCGCCCCGGAGGCCCTCACCGACCGGCGTCCGGCCCGGGCCCATGCCGAGGCCGCCAAGGCTGTCTCCCTGTGGGACCGGAACCGGGGCGCGGTGCTCGCAGCCCTGACGGCCGCCGACCGCGATCCGTTCACGAAGACCATGGAACGCCTCCGTTCCGCCCAGGGTGACGAAGCCGGTCTCAGGTCCCTGGACGCCATGGCGATCCTGGAACATCGTCTGCCCGCGGGTCGTCCCCAGTGGCTCGCCGCCGCGGACCGCCTGGGCATGCAAGCCTGGATCCTCCTGGGTGAAGGGAAGACCGATATCCCGGACCTGGCCGCCGCCTTCAAGCCCCTGATCGATCAGGATGGAGGGGGCCACGTGGCCGCGGTCAAGAAGACCCGATCCGAGCTGGACCACTACCAGGCCGCCCTCTCCAGGAAAGAGCTCCCCGCCGCCCAGAAGGCTGTCGGTGTCCTCCTCGACCTCGTGGATGCGTTCGAGAAGCCAGCGAGCCGCTGACCTCAGCGCCCCAGGATCAGCAGAGTAAGGTCGTCCGCGAGCGGCCGGCCCTGGGTGAAGGCGACCACATCGCCGAGGATGGCCGCCTGCAGATCCTCGGCGGTCTGGGCCAGCAGGATCGCCAGGGGGGCCTCACCGTAGAGCGCGTCCGCCGGATCGAGGGCCTCGCTGAGACCATCGGTGTAGAACACCAGCCGGTCCCCGGGTTCCAGGGCGCCCTCGCACAGCTCCAGCGCATCCCAGAACCGGGCCGCGCTGAGGCCGATGCCCAGGCCCCGGGGCTGGAGCCGCTCCACCCGGCCGTCCGCGCGGCGCAGGAAGGCCGGGGGGTGGCCGGCGCGCACGAAGGCGAAGTGGCCCGTACGCGGATGGAAGGTGCCGTAGGCCAGGGTGAGGAAGAGGTTCTTGCCGTGGCCCTCGCACCAGATGGCGTTGAGGCGGGACGCCACCTCGCGGGGATCCAGCGCCTGCTTGTCCAGGGCGGAGAGGACGCCCTTGGTCTCGGCGGCGTAGAAGGCCGCGCTGGTGCCCTTGCCGCTCACGTCGGCGATGAGGAAGGCCAGGCTGCCGTCCCGCAGGGGGAACAGGTCGTAGTAATCCCCGGCCACCTCCCGCGCGGGCAGGATGGTGGCGCGCACCGAGGGCAGGTGAAGGGCCTCTAGATCCGGCAGGAGGCGCATCTGCACCTCGCGGGCCACCCGGAGTTCCTCCTCCATGCGGAGGCGCTCTCCACGTTCCGTATCCGCCTGCTGGAGGCGGCCCGCCATCTCGTTGAAAGCCACGGTGAGACGGGCCACCTGGTCCCGGCCCCGGGGCCGGATGCGCACGGTGAAATCGCCGGTGCTCAGGAGAGAGACACCCCGGAAGAGGTCGTCCACGGCCTTTCCCAGCTGTCGGGCCAGGTACAGACCCATGACCAGCGCCACCAACTGGAGGGAGAAGAGCAGGAAGATGCCGGACACCAGTCCGGCAATGATGAGCCACGTCTCACCCGAAAGATTGCCGCCCTTGCCGAAGCCGAAGCCCCGGAACAGCTCCTCCAGGCTGGTTTCCGGCGTGGCGGTGAGGAGCATGGGCCGGCCCGTCTCCCAGTCCACGACCCGGAGGCCCACCGCTGGCAGGCGGAAGGCCCGGAAGAGGCCACGCCCCTGGGGCACCTCGCCATCCCGATAGCTGGCCACCGGGGGCTGGCTGCGGAGGAGCCCAGAGAA
>JAJZQW010000026.1 GCA_021802985.1 Acidobacteriota bacterium
GGCGCCCCCACCACCTCGCGGGAGTCGGGGGGGATCTGAAGTTCAGGCCTTCCGCAGGGCCACCGCCGTGACCTTGTACTCCGGCGTGCCCGTCTGGCGATCGCGGCCCGGTCCCGTGGCCCGGTTCACGAAGGCGGGCACGGAGTGGAAGGTGGCAAAGGGTTCGCCGGGCTTCACCCGATCCGTGAGGTGGGCCCGGAGGGTGAAGCTACCATGCCGGCTGCTCACCGTCACGGCATCGCCGTCGGCCACACCCAGGTTCGCCGCATCGGCGGGATGCAGATCCAGGGCATCGTCGCGCCGGATCTCCCCATTGCGAGTGCGGCCCGTCATGGTGGCAGCGTTGAAGTGGAAGAGGCCGCGCCCGGTGTTGAGCAGGTAGGGATGGGCGTCCGTGGTCACCTGGGCGCTGGGCGTGTAATCGAGGATGCGGAACGCCGCCTTCCCCCCACCGGGAAAGGCCTCGGCGTGCAGCACCGGCGTGCCGGGGTGGGCCTCATCGGGACAGGGCCATTGCAGCCCGCCCTCGCGGTCCAGGCGCGCATAGGTGATCCCCTGGACCTCGCGCCACACTTGGCGGACTTCGTTCCAGACCGACTCGGCGTCGGAAAAGCGGAAGTGCTCCCCGGCGCCCAGGCGCTCCGCCAGGGCGCAGAGGATCTCCTGATCCGTGCGGCTGTGCCCCCTGGGGGGTAAGGCCCTGCGCACGCGCTGGACCCGCCGCTCGCCGTTCATGAAGGTGCCCTCCTTTTCGAAGGTGCTGGCCGCGGGCAGGAAGACCGTGCCGAAGGCCCGGGCCGTCTCCGTCATGAACAGGTCCAGCACGATGAGGGCATCCAGACCATGCAGGTTCTCGGCGGTGGTCCGGGCATCCGGATGGCTGAGCAGCACGTCGTAGCCCACGACGAGCAGTGCCTTGAGGCGATCCTCCCCGGCGGCATCCAGCATCCCCATGACGGTGAGTCCGGGCGCCTCGGGAAGCGCCGCGCCCCAGACACGGACATGCGTCGCCAGCGCCCGGGCGAAGGGCTGGTACCCCGTCAGGCGGGTCGGCTCGCAGCCCATCTGGGCGCTGCCCTGGACGTTGTTCTGGCCCCGGAGGGGGTTCACACCGGCACCGGGCACCCCGAGGTTTCCCGTGAGCAGCGCAAGATGGGCCAGGGCCATGACGCCATCCGTGCCCTGGAGGTGTTCGGTGATGCCCAGCCCGTGGAAACACATCGCCGGCTTCCGGGTGGCGTAGATGCGCGCCGCGCGGCGGATGTCCTCCGCGGCCACGCCGCAAAGCCCCGCGGCCCGCTCCGGCGCCCAGGCCCGGAGGGAGGCGGCATAGGGTTCCAGGTTCTCCGTGCGTGCCTGGAGGAAGGCCAAGTCGGCCAGCCCTTCAAGGAGGATGACGTGGGCCATGGCCTGCAGCAGCGGAAGGTTGGTGCCGAGGCGAGGGGCGAGGTGCACCGTGGCCTCGTCGGCCAGCTCGGTGCGACGGGGATCGATGACCACCAGCGGCACCCCGGCACGGGCCCGCTGGCGGATCCGTGCGCCCACGATGGGATGGTTCTCCGTGGGGTTGGCGCCCACCACCAGGAGCATGCCCGCCCGCTCGATGTCGGCGAAGCTGTTCGTGGCGGCGCCGGTACCGAGGACCTGGCCCAGACCCGCCGCGCTGGGGGCGTGGCACACGCGGGCGCAGCAGTCCACGTTGTGGGTGCCCAGGGCCAGCCGGGCGAACTTCTGGGTGAGGTAGTTCTCCTCGTTGGTGGCGCGGCTGGAGGCCAGCACGCCCACGGCGCTGGGACCGCGACTCATCAGCGTCTGCCGCAGCGCGGAGGCGGCTGCATCCAGCGCCTCGTCCCAGCTCACCACCTCCCAGGCTTCCCCGCGGCGGAGCATGGGCTCGGTGATGCGGTCCGGGGCCTCGTTGAAGCCGAAGCCGTAGCGCCCCTTCACGCAGAGGTGCCCCCGGCTTACGACCGAGTCGGCCACCGGCCGGGCTTCAGTGATGTGGCCGCTCTGCACGCCCAGCTCCAGCTCACAACCCGTTCCGCAGTAGGGACAGGTGGTCCGGACCCAGCGTTCCGGCCGCCCATGGACAAGCCGGGCCACGTCCTCGATGGCGCCCGTGGGGCAGGTGTCCGCACAGGCCCCACAGCTCACACAGCCGCTCTCCAACAGACTCGCCGCAGCCTGGGGCGCCACGTGGCTGTCCATGCCCCGCGACGCTTCGGTCCACACCCCCTGCCCCTGCAGCTCGTCGCAGATCCGAACGCAGCGGCCGCAGGACACGCAGTAGGACAGGTCCACATCCAGGTAGGAGTGGGCCGCATCCCGCCGCGCGGGTTGGCGTTGCCCGGCCGGCGCCACGCCGTACTGGTCCAGGAGCGCCTGGAAGGGCTTCCCCGCCAGACGTTCCGGTGCCTCGGCAGGGATGTGGCGGGCGTAGAGCTCCAGCATGGTCCGCCGGAACGCCTCCAGGGCCGGCGTGTGGGTCTCCACCACCATGCCTTCAGTCACCGGCGTCGCACAGGCGCAGAGGGGACGCTCCTGGCCGCGGACCTCCACCTCGCAGAGCCGGCACGCGGAGGCGGGTGCCAACCGCGGGTCAGAGCAGAGCGTGGGCACCTCGATGCCATTCCGACGCAGCACCTCCAGCAGCATCAGCCCTGCTGGGGCTGTGATGTCCTGGCCGTTCACGCGCAGGCGGATGGAGGATCCTTCCATCGGGGCAGCTCCGTTGCTTCGAGGTCGCGTGGTCGAGTATGCGCCCCTGCGGAACCCCATCAAGAACCTTCGAGGCACTCCCACCGCACCGCGAAATGCTCCAGGATGGCCTGGCGCTCCGCCCGCTCCTGCTCGGCGATGCTGGTGTAGGGATGCCGGAACACCACCCGGCGCACCCCGCGCCGCACCAGGGCCCGGGTGCAGACCAGGCAGGGCTCGTGGGTGATGTAGGCGGTGGCCACCGGCCCATCGCAGAAGCCCAGGGCATTCTCCTCGGCGTGGCTCGTGTGGAGACAACGCTGGCCGGGCCGGCAGGTGTCCGGGGTGCAGTGGGGCATGCCCGGCAGGGCCCCATTGAAGCCGGCGGCCGCGATGCCGCCGTCCGCCCGGAGCAGGACCGCCCCCACCTGCAGGCGGCAGCAGGTCCCCAGCCGACTGAGTTCGAGGGCCATGTTCATGAAGACTTCGTCCTTGAGCTGGGAGCGGGCCACGATCACCTCGGAAGTCCTCCATCATCGCAGCCCCGCTGACGAATCGTGTCCAAGGTCACAGCCCGGAGCATTCCCATCTACGGCCGGATGGTCATAATAAAATATAGGCAGGTAATTTATGAAGAATCGCGTGGCAAGCGCCCTCTTCCTCCTCACCTTCGCTGTGGGCATTGGGCTCCGGGCCCAGGGCCAGGGCCAGGGCTGGGATCCCGGAAAGACCGCCAAGGGCTGGGCCTTTCAGGATGTCGACGGATCCCTCTTCTTCTATGACGGCGGCACCCGTTCCCTGCGGCAGTGGCAGAAGGGCGGCGGCCTCCTGTCCAGCCAATCCCTGCCCCTGCCCGACCCTCCCAAGGCGCCCCGGGCGAAGCCAGCGGCACCCGCGCGTGCAGCCTCGACCTCGGACTACGATGAGGCGGCGGCCCTGCTCTACGGCATCCCCGCCGCCCAGCGGACCCAGGTCCAGCGTGGCAAGCCCGCACCCAAGGTCGAGGAGGCGCCTCCCGCCGCCTGTGCCGCCGTGCCCGAGCGTTGGGTGCTCGACACCTACAATCGCGTCTGGGTGGTCTGCGAAGATCGCCTCGTGGTGATCGACAAAGACGGCAAGCTGGGCGCCATCTACACCCTCCCGGGCCAGGTGGAGGATCTTGCGGCCGACCACGATGGCATCTACCTGAACTACCGGACCCTCAAGCCCTACGTGGAGAAGCGCAGCATCAAGGGCGGGGATGTGGTGTGGAACTACGGCGACAAGGGCGCGCTCCGGGAGGCCGCGGCCTCGCCCCTGCTGGTGCCCTTCAATCGCATGGCAGTTCGCACCGATGGGACCGTCTACCTGGCCGAGGGCGGTGGCCTCATGTTCACGGTGCTGGATGGCGACAAGGGGCCCAAGGCTCCGGGACAGAGTTTCTTCACCTACCGCGATACCCTGCCCTCCCGGGCGAACCTGGGCCACACCGGCCGCGGCCCCCTCCTCCTCTGGGCGGGCAAGGACGTCCTCTTCTCCGCCTTCAGCGGCTCCCAGTTGAAGGGCACCGGCGCCCCCGAGGCCAAGGGCGTGGTCCTGGCCCGCTTCGACCTCGCAAAGGGCAGCCTCGACTGGATCCCCACCCCCCTCACCGAGGGCCACGAACTCGTGGGCCTCCTGGATCACGAAGCCATCTTCCTCAACCCCGAGGGTGGCCTATCCTACGCCCCGATCCACTGACCGCAGGAAGTTCACCGAACCGCGAGATTCGCTGCCCCGTCCTTGGCGCCTCACGCGGGGGTCCGGGGGTGTGCGCGCAGCGTGGAACCCCCGGGAAATGGAGGCGGCGCCGAAGGCGGGCCCCGCCCGCACGAGGCGCGGGGGTCCGGGGGTGTGCGCGCAGCGCGAAACCCCCGGAGAATACTGGTGATCCCAGCGCGATTCGAACGCGCGACCTTCTCCTTAGGAGGGAGACGCTCTATCCATCTGAGCTATGGGATCCCCGCCCGGCCATTGTGCCACAGGGCGGGACCAGGTGCCCGACCCGGCGGGCGGGACAGGTCCAGCGTGCGATGATGGGCCCTCGCCCCTGGACCCCGTGCCTGCCTTCTTCGACGCCCATTGCCATCTCCAGGCTCTCCCCCATGGAGAAGTGGCGGAGGCCCTGGACCGCGCCCAGGCGGCGGGCGTCACGCGGATGGTCTGCTGCGCCACGTCCGAGGCCGACTGGGCGGCGGTCCTCGCCCTCGCCAGCGCGCATCCCCGGATCATCCCCATGCTGGGCCTCCATCCCTGGAAGGCGGCCGAGGCTCGCTCCGGCTGGGAGGTGCGGCTGGAGGCTCTGCTGGTCCAGCATCGGGCGGGCATCGGCGAATGCGGCCTCGACTTCGCCCGGCGACCGCTGGATCGAACCACTCAGGCAAGCGTCTTCCGCCAACACCTGCGCCTCGCAGCGAAGCTTCGCCGCCCCTTGGCCATCCACTGCGTGCGCGCCTGGGGCGCGCTGAAGACCATCCTCCTCGAAGAAGGCCTGCCCCCCGCTGGGGCCATGGTCCATGCCTTCGGCGGCAGCGCGGAGACGGCCCGTGAATTGCAGGACCTGGGCCTCCTGCTCTCCTTCTCCGGCCGTCAGCTGGCTCCCACCGCCTCGCCCGGACCCGCTGCCCTGGCCGCCGTCCACGACGACCACCTGCTGCTGGAATCAGACGCGCCGGGCCCCTCCGCCTCGGAGCCCGCGGCCCTGCCCATCCTCGCCGAGGCAGCCGCCGCCCTGCGGGGTTGCACCGCGGTGCATCTGGCCGGAATCACGCGCCGCAACGCAGAGCGGCTTTTCGAGGAGGTCCTGGCATGAGGTGGTTCGCCCGCACGGAGCTGCTCCTCGGGGAGGCGGCCCTGGTCCGTCTGACCCAGGCGCGGGTGGTAGTCTTCGGACTGGGGGGCGTCGGCTCCTTCGCCGTGGAGGCCCTGGCCCGGGCCGGCGTAGGGCATCTGCGCCTCGTGGACCACGACGTGGTGAGCCCCAGCAACCTGAACCGCCAGCTCTTCGCCCTGCGCAGCACCCTCGGCCTGCCCAAGGCCGAGGTCGCCGCCGCGCGGGTCCTGGACATCAACCCCGGCTGCGATGTGGAGGCCCGGCACGTCTTCATCCACACCGACACCCTGCCGGCGCTGCTGACGCCAAGGCCCGATGTGGTGGTGGACGCCATCGACTCGGTGAGTTGCAAGGTGGCCGTGCTGAAGACGGCCTACGAGCTGGGCCTGCCGATTCTCTCCAGCATGGGCGCGGGCGGCCGTCTGGACAGTGCGCAGATCCGCGTGGGCGACCTGAGCGAGACGCGCATGTGCCCCCTGGCCACCGTCATGCGCCGCAGCCTGCGGAAAGTGGGCATCGCCACGGGCATCTGCTGCGTCTACTCCCTGGAGCCCGCCGACAACAAGCGCCCCGCCAACCCGCTGGATATCGAGGCCCACCGCGGCCCCGGCCGGGCGCGGCGGCCGGTGGGAACCATCTCCTACATGCCAGCCATCGTCGGCCTCAGGGTCGCCGAGGAAGTACTGCGCCTCCTCCTCGCCAATCCAGTCAGGCCTGATGCGATTCCAGGGCCTGACGAAGCACGGCCATGAACTGGGACTGCTGATAGGGCTTGGGCAGGAACCCCACCAGCCCGCGGCCCAGGAACTCGCCCAGGACATCCTGTTCGTTGTAGCCGCTGGACAGCACCACCGGCACGGCGGGATTCACGGCTCGCATCTGGAGAAAGGCCTGGCGGCCATCCATGTGCGGCATGGTGAGGTCCATGATCACTGCGCTCAATTCGCGGTGACGCAGCTCGAAGATGGCCACGGCCTCCCGTCCATCCGCGGCTTCGACCACCTGGAACCCCAGGGCCTCCGCCATGGCCTGGGCGATGGCCCGGGCACTGGGTTCGTCGTCCACCAGGAGCAGGGTGCCCTGCCCGGTCCAGGACGGCCTGGCGTCGGCCGGTGGGCACTCCGAACGGGGGCCGCCCGCAGCGGGGAGGAACAGCTTGAAGACGGAACCCCGACCCTCCTCGCTGTAGACCCTCAGGCTTCCCTGATGCGAACGAAGGATGCCCAACATGGCCGAGAGCCCCAATCCGCGGCCCGTGAACTTGGTCGTGTAGAAGGGATCGAAGATCCGGTCCTGGATCGCAGGCGACATCCCGCAGCCGGTGTCACTGACCTCCAGGGTGACGTACCGCCCGGGCGCCAGGGGGAGCGAGGGATGAAGGCCCGTGATGTAGGCCTCGCCCAGCGTCTGGACGCCGGTACGCACGGTGATGAGGCCGCTCCGCTCATCGCCGATGGCCTCCGAGGCGTTGGTCACCAGGTTCATGACCAGCTGCTGCATCTGGGAAGGATCCGCAGAAATGCAGGGCAGCCCCGCCGTCAGGTCGTAGCGCACCGCCGCCTTCTTGGAAATGGACACGGCCATCAACTGCGTCATCTCCTCCACGAGACGGTTGAGGTCCACGTCCAGCACCTGGAGCTGCCCCCTCCCTGCATAGGTCAGGAGCTGGCGGGTCAGATCGGCCGCGCGCAGGCAGGCTGCCTCGATCTGGACGAGGTAAGGCCGGGCGGCACTTTCCGAAGGCAGGCTCAAGGCGCCCAGGTTGGCGTTGCCCAGGATGACGGTCAGGAGGTTGTTGAAATCGTGGGCGATCCCCCCCGCCAGCACGCCCAGGCTCTCCAGCTTCTGGGACTGACGCAGGGCCTCTTCGCTCTCCTTCCGCTGGGTGATGTCTGCGCGAATGGCCAGGAACTGCACCGGTTTCCCATCGGGCCCCAGGAACGGCACGATGGTCGCTTCCACCCAGTAGAAGGTGCCGTCCTTCGCCCGGTTCTTGATCTCGCCCTTCCAGACTTGGCCCGCCAGGATCGTATGCCAGAGGTCCTGCATGAAGGCCTTCGGATGGTGGCCGGAATTGACGATCCGGTGATCCTGGCCCAGCAGTTCCTCGCGCGAGTATTTGGAAATGGCGCAGAACATGTCGTTGACATAGGTGATCCGGCCCTGCGCGTCCGTGATGGCCACGATGGCATGCGCATCGAGGGCCCGCTTGAAGTCCGCCAGCTCCTTCAAGGCCTGGGCCGCCCGATGGACGGCCTTCCCGCCCCCGTGCTCGGCGCCATCATCCCCCGGCCCCTGGCTGGTGTCGCTGTTCTCCTGCCGAAATACCACGAGATGCCTACCTTCTGATGACCAGCCACATCCAAGATTGCGTCTCAGTTCTTATTGTCAAGTCATTCAGCTAGGCAATCGATCCCTAGGAGCGTGTCCAAGTAATGGGTGGGGGCTGCACTATCGATTACTTGGACACGCTCCTAGCCGCATCGATAACCAGGGACAGGCCCACCTTTCCGATGGGATTCATCGGATGGCCTTGCTGGAAATCGTGGCGACGCGTTTCCCCCGCCTCAGGCCCCGATCTTCGCCTGGTACTCCCCGTACGGCCCCTTGAAGTCCTCGATGCCGTCGTCGGTGAGGTGCCAGACGCGGGTGGCCACTTCATCGATGAGGTCCTCGTCGTGGGTCACCAGCAGGAGCGTGCCCTCGTAGCGCTGCAGGGCGTCATTCAAGGCGATGACAGCCTCCAGGTCCAGGTGGTTGGTGGGCTCGTCCATGACCAGGATGTTGGGCTTCTGGAGCATCAGCTTGCAGAAGAGCAGGCGGCAGGATTCGCCCCCGCTGAGCACGTCCGTCATCTTGTTGCCTTCCTCGCCCCGGAAGAGCATCTGGCCCATGACGCCGCGGATCTGCTCCTTGGTGGCGTCGGGGTCGAACTGGTGCAGCCAGGTCACCAGCTCGTAGCCCTTGGGAATGCTTTCGGCGAAATCCTGGGAGAAGTAGCCCACATTGGCCTCGTGGCCCCACTTGACCTCGCCGCCGTCCAGCTTCAGGCCCAGCTCGGTGACCTGGGGGGCGTTGGCCAGCAGGGCATTGATCAGGGTGGTCTTGCCGATGCCGTTGCGGCCCATGAGCGCGATCTTCTCGCCCCGCTGCACCATGGCCGAGAAGCCCTTGATGACTTCGAGGCGGCCCTTGTCAGTGTCATAGCCCTTCTTCACGCCCTCGAATTCCAGGGCGTAGCGGCCCCCAGGCTTGTTCTGGTTGAACTTGATGAACGGGCGCTGGATGTTGCTGCGCGCCAGATCGCTGGGCTGAAGGCGCTCGACTTCTTTGCGGCGGCTGTTCACCTGGCTGCTGCGGGTGCCCGCGGCGAAGCGCTGGATGAACTCGTTCAGCTGGGCGATCTTCTTTTCGCGCTGGGCGTTGTCCGACTCGATGCGCGACCGCACCTGGATCTTGGCCATGACCATGTCGTCGTAGCCGCCGGTGTACTGGATGATCGTCTGGTAGTCGATGTCGGCGATGTGGGTGCAGACGTTGTTCAGGAAGTGGCGGTCGTGGGAGATCACCACCACCGTGCCCTTGTAGCGGCTGAGGAACTCCTCCAGCCAGTGGATGGAGTCGAGATCCAGGTGGTTGGTGGGTTCGTCCAGCAGGAGGGCCTGGGGATTCCCGAAGAGGGCCTGGGACAGCAAGACCCGCACCTTCTGCCCGCCCTGCAGCTCACCCATCTTCCGGTTGTGCAGCGCCTCGGGGATGCCCAGGCCATCCAGCAGGACGGCCGCATCGCTCTCGGCGGTATAGCCATCCTCGTCGGCGACCACGCCTTCCAGCTCGGCCACCCGCATGCCGTCCTCGTCCGTCATCTCGGCCTTCTCGTAGATGGCGTCCCGCTCCTGCAGGGCCTTCCAGAGGCCGGCATTGCCCATGATCACCGTGTCGATGACGCGGAAGGCGTCGAAGGCGAACTGGTCCTGGCGCAGGATGCCCATCTTGCGGGGCCGGATCACGTTCCCCATCTGCTGCTCGAGCTCACCCGACAGGATCTTCATGAACGTCGACTTCCCCGACCCGTTCGGCCCCGTCAGGCCATAGCGCCGGCCCGGGTTGAAGGTCGTGGTGACGTCCTCGAAGAGGATCTTCGCGCCGTAGCGCATGGTGACATTCTGCACTGCAAGCATGGAAACTCCCGAACCCACCATTCTACTTCAGGGGACCGGGATCTCCGAGGGGCGATCTCCAACGGACGATGCTCCAGGCTGCGCCTGGAGGTAGGCTGCTTCGCAGCAGAAGGAATCCTTTCCTATCTGCGAAACGGCGCTGTTGGGCGCCGTTTCGCAGCCCTGCCATGACGACAGGCGGAACCACTACCCATCAGAACGGAATGTCGTCGTCGGGGAAGCTGCCGCCGGTGGCGGGGGGGGCGCCGCTGTCCTCGAAATCCTGAGCGCCGCCGCCCGAGGCGCGTCCGCCGTAGCCACCGGAATCGCGCCCGCCGCCCTCCCGGCCGCCGCCCTCATCCATGCGGCCCAGCATGACGAAGTTATCGCAGCGGATCTCGCAGAAGGTCTTCTTCACGCCGGCCTGATCCGTGTACTCGCGGTACTGGATGCGGCCCTCGATCATCACCTGTTTGCCCTTGCGCAGGTACTTCTCGGCGATCTCGGCCTGCTTGCCCCACACCACGATGTTGTGCCACTCGGTCTTGCTCTGCTTCTCGCCGGCCTGGTTCTTCCAGTTCTCCGTGGTGGCGATGGAGAACCGGGCCACGCTCTGGCCGCTGGGCGTCGCCTTCAGTTCGGGGTCGCGCCCCAGGTTTCCGATGAGCAAAACCTTGTTCAATGAACCGGACATGATGTCCTCCTTAGTTATCGGCGGAGCTCTCCGCCGCACCGTCGACTCAGACCATCTGAGGGGGTGGTAGGGTAATCACGATTCTCCTGAGGCCACCCCATGTCAAGCATTCTGGTGAGCTGTAAAAACAAGTCCGGCGCAGAGAAGCATTACCTTCCCGCCCTCCGGGCCGCGGGCTGGACGGGGCCCATCCTCCTGGTTGCACCCGGTGATCCCCTGCCCGATTTCGCGGACGTCTCCGGCCTGCTCCTCACGGGGGGCGACGACATCCATCCCCGCCACTGGGACGCCGCCGAGACCCTCCACCCCAGGGCCGAGGTGGACGAAGCACGGGACGCCTTCGAGATCCCGCTCATCCGCTCGGCCTGGGACCGGAAGCTGCCCCTGCTCGGCATCTGCCGGGGCGAGCAGATCCTGAATGTGGCCCTGGGTGGATCCATGATCCAGGACGTGCCGGACCACTTCGACTGCGAGCCCACCCGCCACCAGCACGGCACACCGGCGGTCGCCGACATGCACCACCGCGTGCAGCTGGCCCCAGGTTCGCGGTTGCGCGCCCTGCTGGGCGAGGATGTCTTCCTCGTGAACAGCCGCCACCACCAGGCCGTGAAGCGCGTGGCCCCGGGCCTCGCAGCCGTGGGCTGGCACCTGGACACCACGCACCCCGCCACCGGCCCCCTCGTCGAAGCCATCGAAGCCGCTGACCCGACCCGCTGGGTCTTCGGCATCCAGTGGCACCCCGAGAACCTCATCCACCTGAAGGGCCCCGCCGGCGACGCCGCCCGGGACCTGTTCGCCGCCTTCGTTCAAGTCGCAAAACGGGGAGAGGATTAACAGGCTTTAAGAGCCCATGACCGGTCCTGTTCTTCCCTCGCTTGAATCCTGTTCATCCTGCCCTGCCTTTTCCATGGAGTGTCCATGTCCGCCCCCATCCGCTTCGAGATCCGCGGCCGCATCGGCGTGCTGACGCTCAACCGCCCGGACAAGCTGAATGCCCTGGTGCCCGAGATGCGCGCGGGCTTCGAGGAGGCCCTGGCAAAGAGCGCTGAACCTGGTGTGAAGGCCCTGCTGATCCAGGCCGAAGGCAAGGCATTTTCCGTGGGCGGCGATATCGGCTGGATGATCCAGTGCCTCAAGGAAGGCCGCCAGGCGGACATGGACGACCTGCTGAACCTGGGCGGCCAGGTGGCCTACGGGCTGCTGACCCTGCCTAAGCCGGTGGTGGCCGTGGTGCAGGGCGCGGCGGCGGGCGGCGGCATGGGCCTGGCCCTGTCCGCGGATCTGCGTCTCGCCACGCCGGACCTGGTGTTCAGCATGGCCTTCGTGAAGATCGGCCTGCATCCGGACTGGGGCAGCAGCGTGGCCCTGGGGCGACTGCTGAACCCCGCCATCGCCGCGGAACTGATGCTCACCGGCGACCGGGTGGATGCCCCCCGCGCCCTGGCCCTGGGGCTGGTGAATCGCGTGGTGCCCGCCGAGCAGCTGGAGGCCGCCGTGCAGTCCCTCTGCCGTCAGTTGGCGGGTGGTCCCGCATCCACCTTCTCCGCCATCAAGGCCACCGTGCTGCGCAACCAGGGCTTCGAGGCCCCCCGACTCAAGGCCCTGCTGGAGGCCGAAGCCGCCCAGATGAAGGCCGCCATGGCCCGGCCCGACGCGCAGGAAGGCCTCGCCGCCTTCCTGGAGAAGCGGTCGCCCCGGTTCGCCTGATCCGCTCGCCGGACGACGATCTCTATCCCCTGGCCGCCAAGCTCGCGGGCTCACGCAAGGGCTAGCCGCGCCGCTTCCCCGCCAGGAACAGCGTCTGGGTGGCCGCCAATTCGGGTTGGATCTCGGGGGCCTCGTGGTGCGGATCGGCCAGGGCCTGTCCCAACTCGTCCAGCGCCGCCTTCGGGTGGCCCGAGACGAACTCGAACCAGGCCCTGGCCCGATGCACGATGGGCGAATCGGCCACTTCAGGCCCGATGCCCCCCAGCAGTTGCCCGGCCCGGGACAGCTCCGGCCGAGGCTGACGGACGAGGCACTCCGCCAGGCCGGCCTGGGCGTTGGCACGCACCACCGGAGTCACCCCGGGCGGCAGCAGCGTGAGCACCTTCTGGTAGCCTTCCCGGGCACGGCCGAAGTGGCGTTCGATGCGGTCCAGATCCGCCGCATAGAACTGGCATTCGGCCTCGATCGTCCGCAGGCCCGTTCCCTGCGCAAGATCCAGGGCCCGCGCGTAATCCCCGGCGGCGGCTCCCAGTTGTCCCTTCATCGAGGCCAGGATCCCCAGGTTGCGGAGGCAGGTGATCTGCCCCGCCTTGTCCCCCACCGATTCCCGGACGGAGAGGGCCTTGACGAGCAGGCCTTCGGCCCTGGGAAGGTCCCTCGACATGAGGGCCACCACGCCGAGGTTGTTCAGGGCGAGGGCCTCGCCCCAGCGGTTCCCGAGTGCCTGCTGGAGATGCAGGTTGTTCAAATACAGGGCCGTGGCCGCAGCCAGGTCTCCGTGCTTCAGGGCCAGATTCGCCAGGTTGTTCTGGGCCAGGGACTGGTAGACCTGGTCCCCAGTCCCCTGGCTGAGCTTCAGTGACTGTTCATAGAAGGCCTTGGCTTCGCGATCCTGTCCCCGCTCGGCCGCGATGATTCCCAGATGGTTCGTAGCGACGATCTCCCCATCGGAATCCCCGATGGCATGGGCCAGGGCCAGGGACGCCTGGCGAAGCCGCTGAGCCTCGTCCAGGTCCCCCCGGTCCTTGGCCAGGTAGGCCTTGAGCCCCAGGGCCTGGACCTCGGTCCAGCGGTCCCCCGTGGCCCTGGCGGACATCAGCGCCCAGTTCGCCGCCAGGGGCGCCTGGTCCCCTCCGAGGCGCCGGAGGCAGGCCGCATAGGTGGACACGGCGCTGGAAAAGGCCGGTGCCTTCATGGCGGCCTCCTGCAGCGGTGCCTCGCTGTCCTTGAAGTCCCCCTTGAGGAACAGGGCCTTCCCGTTGGCGTAGGTGGCGAAGACCTCCGGCGTCACCGGGGCGTTCTGCGTCTCGGCGGATCGGAGGGGATCCACCTTCCGGAGCAGGGCGTGGACCGCGGGATCCACCAGGGTGTAGGGCTCGAAGGAAGTCAGGCGCGGGATCCGGGAAACACCCGCCAGGCGGAGCCGACCCTCCGTGTCCACCAGCTGGTAGCTGAACACCAGGGTGTGCCGGCCGGCATCCTTCCTCACGACGCCACGAAACAGCAGCCGTGCCCCCAGGGCCTTGGCAAGCCGCGCCTCGCGCCCCGGGTCGCGGACCCCGGAGGACAGGTGGAGACTGGACACCACCCGATTCACCGATTCAGGCGCCACCACGGTCAGGCTGGGCGATCCTCGCAGGGCCGTCGCCACCAGTTCCGTCATGCCCACGTTCACGAGGGCATCGAGGGTCGGATCGCCCGTCTCGTTCTGGAGGGGCATCACCACGAGACGGGGCGGGTGATTCCGGGCCAGGTCGGCAATGACGCTGCGTCCGAAGAGGAGGTAGCCGAGGCCGGACATCGCAATCACCACCGCCGCGGCGCCCCCCAGCCACCAGCCGGCCGGGATCCGGGCCAGCTGGCGGGAGAGGATGCCCGCCACCTCGGCGCTGGTCGGGCGTTTCTCGGGATCGCGGTGGAGCATGGCCCGAAGGAGGCCGGTGATGCGGCGGGGCAGCCGCGCCTTCAGGGGGTTGAGTTTACCCCGGAGGATGGCTTCCAGCCGCTCCCGGCCCTGACCGGGAAAGGGCGCCTCTCCCCCCAGCAGCTCCCAGGCCACCAGCCCCAGCGAGAAGATGTCGCTCGACGGTCCGACCCGCTGGCCGGCGATCTGTTCCGGCGAGGCGTGGCTGGGGGTCCCCATGAAGACCCCGATGCGCGTCATGTCGAACCAGCTGGTCCCCGGGGAGGAGCCTCCGCCAGCGGAGGACCCCAGCCCGCGTCCGGGAGGCGCCAGGGTCGGCTCGTCGCCCGTGGCCTCAGGGAGCTGCGGGAGGCACGGCACGTTCCCCGTAAACGACTCGTCCGGGGCCTGGGCGGCATCGACCAGCCGGGCGAGTCCGAAGTCCAGCACCTTCACCCGGCCTCGGCCATCCACCATGACGTTGCCGGGCTTCAGGTCCCGATGGACGATGCCCTTGGCATGGGCCGCCTCCAGCGCACGGGCGATGGAACGGAGGACCCGGAGCTTCTGGCGGAAATCCATCCCCGCGGAGGCGGCGGCAAGGGTGTCCCCTTCAATGAACTCCATGGCGATGTAGGCGCTGCCCCGGGCCTCGACCCAGTCGTGGACCTGGCACACGTTCGGATGGTTGAGCTGGGCCAGCGCCATGGCCTCCCGCCGGAAGCGGGCCATGGCCTCCTCCGCCTCGTCCCCACCCAGGCGGATGGCCTTGAGCGCCACTTTCCGCTCCAGCACGGGATCCCAGGCCTGGTACACCGCGCCCATGCCGCCCTGGCCCAGGAGGTTCTGCACCCGGAACCGGCCGATCTGGGTGTCGGGGGCCAGCGTGCCGGGGCCTGGATCCTCGCGGGATCCAACACTGGGGGTGTCGGGAGGAGGGGGCGGCATGGGCGTTCCTGGGTGGTGTTTCGGAAGATGGACCTCCGCACTCAAGAAGCGTCCGGGACGCCTCACCACCGAGGATCAGATCGAGGTCGTGGCCGTGAAACCGATCCCCGAAAAACGGGCCAAGCCGCCTGGTGGAGGACCTGAAAAAGAATGCCCGACCACAGATGAATACAGATAAACGCTGGCCTCGATCTGGGTCATCTGAAGTTCAAAAAAGCTACCGGGCCCCCCGGCTCTGGGCGGCTTCGATGAGTTCCTTGATGCGGCGGGCGTCGGCTTTGCGGTGCCCGTGGCTCGTGAGGGGATCGCTGCCGCCGGTGCTCTCCACCAGGATGTCCGCCCAGAACAGACCCGTGTCGATGCGGACGCTGGCGACCTTGGAGAGGTGGATGCTGATCTCGTTCACGGTGAACCAGGCGCGCTTGCGGCGGACGACGGCGGTGTCGGTCACCTCGATGGTCGTGGCGAAGAGGTGGTTCCCCTTGGTCCACCGGCTGGCATGAAAGGTCTCGGTGGCCATCAGAGCGCCTCCTTCGCGGCGGTGGCAACGGCCTGGGGCGTGATGCCATAGGCCTCCAGCAGCTTCTCGGGCTTGCCGCTCTGACCGAACAGGTCCTGCACACCCACCCGGCGCAGGGGCATGGGATGGGCCTCGGAGAGGAGCTCGGCCACCACGCCGCCCAGGCCGCCGTGGGCCTGGTGTTCCTCGCAGGTGACGACGGCCCTGTGGGTCTTCGCCAGGGCCAGCAGGGTTTCGCGGTCGAAGGGCTTGATCGTCGGGGCATGGAGCACGGTCGCCTCGATGCCCTCGGCAGCCAGCAGCTCCGCAGCCTCCAGGCAGATCGACGTGCCCAGGCCGCAGCCCACCAGCAGCACGTCCTTGCCCGGGCGCATCACCACGGCTTTGCCGATCTGGAAGCGGTAGTCCGACCCATGGATGCGGGGGAACTTGTCGCGGGTGAGGCGGATGTAGACGGGGCCCCGGTGTGCGAAGGCGGCACGGACGGCCTGCTTCGTCTCCAGCGCATCGGCGGGCGAGATCACGGTCATGCCCGGGATCATGCGCATGAGGGCCAGATCCTCCAGGCACTGGTGGGTGCCGCCGTCTTCGCCGACGGTGAGGCCCGCATGGGTGGCCACGATCTTCACGTTCTGGTGACCCACGCCCACGGCCTGGCGCACGAACTCGTAGGCCCGGCCCGTGGCGAACATGGCGAAGGTGCTCACGAAGGGCACCACGCCCGTGGTGCTGGCCCCAGCGGCGGCGGCCACCATGCCCTGCTCGGCGGCGCCCATGTTGAAGAAGCGCTCCGGGAAGGCCTTGGCGAACTTGCTGGTGCGCGTGGAGCCGGCCAGGTCCGCGTCGAAGACGATGAGGTTGGCGCCCTCGTTCCCCAGTTCCACCAGGGTGTCCCCGTAGGCGTCCCGCAGGCTGTCCATCACGACGCCCGTCTTGCCACCCACGCCCGCCGTTTCCATGCCCGCCATGTCGTCTCCTTGGAGGTTCCATTCTACGCGAAGGCAGGGCGGCGCCGCTGCGCGGTGCCGGTACCAGGATCGCCAGAGGCGCTCCTGGAGATCCGGTAGGCTGAAAAGATGCGACTTCCGCTCCCCATCGACCCGCTTCTGCCGGAACTCACGGCCTCGCTGCGGGCTTGCCCGAATCTCGTCCTTCAGGCCGATCCCGGCGCGGGCAAGACCACGCGGGTCCCGCCGGCCCTGCTGGACGCCGGCCTCCTGGGGGAGGGCGAGTGCTGGATCCTGGAGCCCCGCCGCCTGGCCGCCCGCCTGGCCGCCACCCGGGTGGCGGACGAGCTGGGCGAACCCCTGGGTCAGCGGGCGGGCTACGCGGTGCGCTTCGAGCAGAAGGTATCGAAGGCCACGCGGCTGCGCTTCGTCACCGAGGGCCTGCTGCTGCGGCGCCTGCACGGCGACCCGGAGCTGAAGGGCCTCGCGGCCGTGGTGCTGGACGAGTTTCACGAACGGCATCTGCACACGGACCTGGCCATCACCTTGCTGCGTCGCCTGCAGCGGAACCGACGCCCGGATCTCAAGCTGCTGGTCATGTCCGCCACCCTGGATCCTGGCCCCGTGGCGGCCTACCTGGACGCGCCCGTGCTGCGCAGCGAGGGCCGCGTCTTCCCCGTGGCCACGGCCTTCCTGCCCCGGCCTGACGACCGACCCATCGACCAGCAGGTATCCGACGCCCTGGACCGCCTGTACGGCGAGGGACTGCGGGGCCACACGCTGGTGTTCCTGCCGGGGGCCGCGGAGATCCGCGCCTGCCTCCGGGGCTGCGAGGCGGTGGCGGCTCGGCGCGGCCTGAGCCTGAGGCCCCTGCATGGCGACCTGTCGCCCGAGGCCCAGGCCCAAGCCCTGGCGGTTTCCGAAACGCCCAAGGTGATCCTCAGCACCAACGTGGCGGAGAGTTCCGTCACCCTGGACGGCATCGGGGCCGTGGTGGACAGCGGCCTGGGCCGCGAGGCCTCGCACTCGCCCTGGTCCGGCCTCTCGGGCCTGCGCACCACCCGCATCAGCCAGGCCCGCTGTGCCCAGCGCACGGGCCGCGCGGGCCGCACGGGCCCTGGCCGCTGCCTCCGCCTCTACACGGAGGCGGACTACCAGGCCCGCCCAGGTTTCGATACGCCGGAACTCCAGCGCGCCGATTTGGCGGAGCCCCTGCTTGTGCTGCACGGCATGGGCATCGGCGAGCCCGCGGCCCTGGACTGGTTCGAGGCGCCCCCCGCCCCCGCGATGGCAGCCGCGGAGACCCTGCTGACGCGCCTGGGGGCCCTGGAGGGCGGCAGCCTCAGCCCCACTGGACGCCGCATGGCCGCCCTGCCCCTGCATCCCCGCCTGGCGCGGCTGGCCGTGGCGGGCGAGGAGCTGGGCATCCCGCAGTTCGCGCTGCGGGCGGCGGCCCTGTTGGAAGCCGGTGACCTCGCCGCCCGCCAGGGGCTGGACCGCGCGTCCGCCCATGCCGGACATGGCGCCGATTCGGACCTGCTGCTGCGACTGGACCAGTTCGAGGAGGCGGAGGCCGCCGGCTTTTCCGCCGGGGCCTGCCGCGCCGCGGGGCTGGACGCCGCCGCCGTCCACCGGGCCCACCGCGCCGTGCAGAGCCTGCGCCGGCACCTGCCCGCCCCGGCCGAACCCGCAGACGCGGAAACGCGCCTGCTCCGGGCCCTTCTTCGGGCCTACCCGGACCGGGTGGGGCAGCTCTCCGCCAATGGCACCTGCACGCTCGCGGGGGGCGGGGGCGCCCGGCTGGATCCGCGCAGCCGGGTCCGGCGGCCCGGGCTGGTGCTCGCGCTCGAGGCCGACGCCGCGAAGCAGGGCACGGGCACCCAGACCCTCCTCCGCCTGGCCAGCCGCTGCGAGGCCGACTGGCTGCTGGACGCCTTCCCCGAGCGGCTGGAGGACGTGGACGAGCTGGCCTTCAACACCAGTGCGGGCCGGGTGGAGCGCCGCACGGAGATCCGCTACGAGGGCCTGGTCATCGATGCCAGTCGCGGGCCCGCGGATCCTGCGGATCCACGGGTTAGGGAACTGCTGGCGGCAGCCCTGAGAACGCGCTCCCTTGACGAGGTGCCGGCTCGACTTCTCGCCCGCCTGGCCTTCCTGCGGAAACACCGCCCCGACCTGGATCTGCCGGAGGATCTCCTGGGTCCCCTGCTCGCCGGTGCCTGCGCGGGCCGGACCTCCCTGCGCGAGGTGCAGGACGTGGACTGGAGTGCCGCCCTGCGCCAGGGCTTCCGCACCGAGACCCTGCGCCTGCTGGACACCTGGGCGCCCGAGGCCATCCAGCTGCCCAAGGGCCGGCCGACCAAGGTCCACTACGAAGACGATCCGCCCTGGATCGCCTCGCGGCTCCAGGACTTCTGGGGCCTGAAGAAGACGCCTGCCGTGGCCGGTGGCGCCGTTCCCCTCGTGCTGCACCTGCTGGCCCCCAACCTGCGGGCCCTCCAGGTCACCACCGATCTCGCCGGCTTCTGGCAGCGGGTCTACAAGGAGCTGCGGCCGGGCCTGTCGCGGCGGTATCCCAAGCACCACTGGCCGGAGTGAGGCAGGACGACCGGCTGGTCGCGGAAGACACGGAAAACGGCCGGAATGCACGGAAAAAAGCGGATGCCTGCGGATACCGTTCGGTTCTTCCGTGCCTTCCGTGAACTTCCGCGCCTTCCGCGACCCGTGCTTTTCTCTCCTAGATCCGGGGCCGGCCCCGCAGTTCCACCAGCAGCGCCCGGGCCCCGGCGTCCAGCAGGGTGCCGTCGGTGCCGGCGGCGAGGAGGGTGAAGCCCTGGGCCTCATGGGCGCGGAGTTCGGCGCCGGTCATGCGGAAGATGCCGAGAGGCATGCGGGCCTCGCGGCAGGCGCGGGCGATGGCGTCCAGGGCCGCATGGAAGTCTGGATGGTCGAACTGCTCGGGGATGCCCAGGCTCGCGGTGAGGTCGTAGGGGCCCACGAAGACCGCATCCAGGCCGGGCACCCGGACGAGGGCCTCGATGTCGGTCACGGCCTCGCGGGACTCGGCCTGGACCACCACCAGGCCCCGGCCGCGGACCGCGCGCACGGCGGCCTCCGCCTGGTCCGCGGAGTCCACATGGGGCACGATGAGGCCCGCGGCCCCGCAGCGGGCCGCGTCATCGAGCACGTCCGGGTCCGCGGATGGCACCCGCAGCAGGCAGGGGACGGCGTCCGCCAGGGCGGCCAGGGTTCTTGACCCTTCGGCAGGCCCGAAACCGCCGTGCTCACCGTCCAGGAACAGCCAGTCGAAGCCCTGGCGAGCCAGGCAGACGGCCACCTCCGGCCGGGGGATCTGAACCAGGGTCCCCAGCAGGCGCTCCCCGGCACGGAGACGGTCGCGGAATGCGGAAGGGGGCATGGGACACCTCCCCTCAAGCTTGGCCTCCCCGGCGTGCCCAGGACAGTCATTCGCGGTACCGTAGAGCCATGCTGAGCTTCCGCCCCATCGAACCCCAGGATGATGCTGCCGTGGCGGCCGTGATCAGGGCGGTGATGCCCGAATTCGGTGCCGACGGTCCGGGGTTCGCCCTCCACGACCCCGAGGTGGATCACATGAGCCGGGCCTATTCGGTGCCCGGGGCCGCCTACTTCGTGGTGGTGGACGAGGGCGGCCGGGTGCTGGGCGGCGGCGGCGTGGCGGCCCTGGACGGCGGCGAACCTGGCATCTGCGAGCTGCGCAAGATGTACTTCCTGCCCGAGGCCCGGGGACAGGGCTTGGGCGAGACACTGCTCCGCCACTGCCTGGCCGTGGCCCGGGACCTGGGCTACCGGACCTGCTACCTGGAGACCCTCACCGGCATGGACCAGGCCTTGAAACTCTACGGGAAGCTCGGTTTCCAGCCCCTCTGCGCTCCCCTGGGCCGCACCGGTCATGGCGGCTGCGACCGCTGGTTCGCGCGGGAGTTGGCGTGATCCTCGGCATCGGCACCGATCTCTGCCCCCCCTCTCGCTGGCACCACCTCGTGGCGCGCTTCGGGGCGGAGAAGTGCGCGGGGCGCATCCTGGCTCCGGACGAGGCCGCCTACCTCCTGGCCGGGAACCGGGACCGGCTCCCGGAGCGCCTGGCGGGGCGCTGGGCCCTGCGGGAGGCCTTCGGCAAGGCCCTGGGCACCGGCCTGGACGGGTGGTCCTGGAAGGAACTCCGGTACAAGAACGGCCGGATGGGCGCCGAGGGGGCCCTGGCCGACCTGCTGGCGGCGCGGGGGATCCGGGTCCTCCATGGCACCGTCAGTCACGACGGGGACCTGGCCCTGGCGATGGTGGTGCTGGAGGGCTGAAAAACTCAAGGTGTGCCCCGGCAGGCCGATCCCGCGGGTAGGACGACTCGATGGACCCCCTTCAGGCCAAGCAGCAGATGACCCTCGCCGAGTTCCGGAGCCTCCGGGACTTTATCTATGCAAAATCGGGGATCTTCTTCAGTGAGTCCAAGCAGTATTTCCTGGAGAACCGGCTCAGCAAGCGGGTAGGGGAACTGAACCTGCGGGGCTATGGGGACTACCTCACCCTGCTTCAGGGGAGCCAGGGGGCCGTGGAGCTCAAGCGGCTCTTCGTGGAAATCACGACCAACGAGACCAGCTTCTGGCGGAACCCCCCTCAGATCGAGGCCTTCCAGAACATCGTGCTCCCCGACGCCGCCAGGCAGGCCCGGGAACGGGGGCAGACCCGGTTGCGCATCTGGTCCGCGGCCTGTTCCAGCGGCGAGGAGCCCTACACCCTGGCCATGATCGCCCACGAACTCCGGGACACCGTGCTGCGGGGCTTCACCGTGGAGATCCTCGGCACGGACATCAGCGAGAAGGTGCTGGCCCAGGCCGAGGATGGGGTCTACAACGCCTATACCCTGCGCAACCTGGCCCCTGAGCAGCTCCAGCGGCATTTCCTTCCCCTCGGGCGGGACCTGTTCCAGGTCAAGCCCGACCTCCAGCGCTACACCAGCTTCCGGAACTTCAACCTGGTGGACTACCCGTCCTACCGGTCCCTGGGCACCTTCGACGTGATCTTCTGCCGGAACGTGCTCATCTACTTCGACGAGGCCGTGAAGGCCCAAGTCTTGAAGGGCTTTCATGCCCAGCTTCATGCACGGGCCCATCTCCTGGTGGGCCACAGCGAGAGCATCCACGCCTTCAACACCGGCTTCGAACTGATGCATTTCAGCAAAGCCATGGGCTACCGGAAAAGGGCCTGAGGGAGCGCACCATGCCGATCACACCGCAAGAACTCATCGCGAACCTGGGCGACCTGCCGCCCCTGCCGCAGGTGGCGACGCAACTGCTGCGCATCTCGGCCGATCCGGACGCGTCCGCCGAGGACCTCCGCAAGGTCATCGCCACGGATCAGGCCCTCACCAGCCAGATCCTGAAGATCGCCAATTCCGCGATGTTCGGGATGATGCGCGAGGTGAACACCCTCACCCAGGCGATCATGACCCTCGGTTTCTCCACCATCAAGAGCGTGGTCATCGCCAGCTCGGCCAAGAACCTCTACCACCGGGGGACCGTGGGGCTCCAGGAACGGCTCATCTGGGAACACGCCCTCGTGACCGCCATCGCCAGCCGCGCCTTCGCCAAGGCCGTGCGGTTTCCCAGGGTCGAGGAGGCCTTCATTGGCGGCCTGCTGCACGACATCGGAAAGTCGGTGCTGGGGGTGAAGTTCCCGGAGCGCTACGGGACCCTCCTGCGCACCGTCTACAACGAGCATGGGGACTGCCTGGCCCTGGAACTGGACACCTTCGGCTTCGACCACGCCATGGTGGGCGAGGCCCTCGTCCAGCAGTGGAACCTGGCCCCCAGCCTGCAACAGGCCGTCCGCTGGCACCATGACCCCATCCACGCCGCGGAGGACCACCGTTCCCTCGCCGCCATCGTGGCCCTGGCCAACCACATGGCCCTGGAGCAGAAGGCCGGCATCGGCGACCCTGGTCACCTGGAGGGAGCCTCCCTCCAGGCCATGGAGATCCTCAAGCTGGGCCCCGAGGCCCTGGAAGCCCACAAGGAGGGCGTCCGCAACGCCATCGAGCAGGACAAGACGATGATCGCGGAGTTCTAGATGATCACCCGGGAGCAGTTGGCCTCGTGCCTGAAGGCCAAGACCCTGCCCAGCCTCCCCCTCACGGTGGTGGCGCTGGGCGAGGCGGTCCAGGACGATCGCTGCACCGTGGACCGGATCCTGGCCATCCTCTCCAAGGACCCCCCGCTCTCCGCGGCCCTCCTCCGCCTTGCCAACTCCGCCCTGTACGCCGGTGAGGGCTCCGTGGCGGATCTGCGCACGGCCGTCCTCCGCCTGGGCTTCGACGCCATCGCCAACCTCGGCACCGGCGCTGGCGTGATCCGGACCCTCCGGAGCGGCACCCACCTCGATGCCGTCCGCCTGTGGCAACACAGCGTGGCCGTCGGCCTGACGGCCAAGGGCATCTGCAAGCTCGCCCGGCGGCACGGACAGGTCGAAACGGCCTTCCTGTCCGGCCTGCTCCACGACATCGGCAAGATCGCCCTGGATACCTGGTTCCCCGAGGCCTACCAGGCCGTGCTGAACCGGGTGGCGGAAGGCTCCTTCTTCGTGGACGCCGAGCGGGATCTGCTCGGCCTGGACCATGCCGAGGCGGGCGCCATCCTGGCGGCCGACTGGCACTTCCCGGACACCATCGTCGACGTGATCCGGGACCACCACGATCCGAAGCCCGGGGACTTCCTGCCGAACCTCATCCACCTGTCGGACCTGCTGGTCCGGACCCGGATCCCCATGGGACCCGCCGACGATCGCCTGGCTTTCTCCATCGAGAGCCTGCCCGCCTTCAAGGAAGTGCTGGCCGGGGCCCTGGAAAAGGACCTGGACGTGGAGCGCCTGACGTTCTCCATCGATGACGAACTGGACCACGCCATGGCCTTCGTCGAACTGGCGTTTCAGGCCTGAGGAGCAGTGATGACCATTCGGATCCTGGTGGTGGATGACAGCCCCTTCATGCGGAAGTCCCTGCAGAAGATGCTGGAGGAGGCGCCCGACCTGAAGGTGGTGGCCACCGCCCGGGACGGCGTGGACGCCCTGGAGAAGATCGAGGAGTACAACCCCGACATCGTCACCCTGGACATCGAGATGCCCCGGATGGACGGGATCACGTGCCTGAAGAAGATCATGGCCACCCATCCCCTGCCGGTGCTCATGGTCTCCAGCCTCACCCAGGAAGGCGCCCAGGCCACCCTGGACGCCCTCTCCCTCGGCGCCCTGGACTTCATCCCCAAGGAGAGCAGCTTCGCCACCATGACCATCATGCAGATCCAGCAGGACCTGCAGGAGAAGGTGCGGCGCCTGGCCACCAGCCCCAAGTTCCACCCTCGCTCCCCCGCCGAGCCGCCGGCCCATGCCGCACCTCCGGCCCCGGCGGCCGCCCGGCCCCTCCCCGCCCGGCCGGCGGTTCCGCTGCCGCCCGGCACCGCCCTGCCGATCTCACCCATGGCGGACCTGCTGGTGATCGGCAGCTCCACCGGCGGGCCCAAGGCGCTCCAGGACATCCTCCCGGCCCTGCCGGCCGACCTGCCTGTGCCCTGCCTCGTCGTCCAGCACATGCCCAGCACCTTCACCAAGCCCTTTGCCGACCGCCTGGATGGCCTGTGCCAGGTCCACGTGAAGGAGGCCGAGCAGGGTGAGTCCCTCAAGGCCGGCACCGTCTACATCGCCCCGGGCGGCATCCACATGCTCTACGGAGCCAGGGGCCCCAAGGGCTGCGTGGAGCTCAGCCCCGAGCCCGTGACCTCGCTCCACCGGCCCAGCGTGGATGTGCTGTTCCTGAGCGTGGCGGAACAGTACCGCGGCCAGGTGCTGGCGACCATCCTCACGGGCATGGGCGCCGATGGGGCCAAGGGCATGGAACAGCTCAAGCGGAAGGGCGCCCACACCCTGGCGGAATCCGAGGAGTCCTGCGTGGTCTACGGCATGCCCCGGGCCGCCGTCGAGCGTGGCTGCGTGGACCTGGTGGCGCCCCTGCCGGACATCGCGGGCCACCTGCGCCGCCACTTCAGGCTCTGATGAGCGGGCTTGGCCCCCTGGTCCCGCAGGTCCTCGGCACCGTCCAGGTGACACCGGCCGCGGCTGCGGCCACGTCGTTCCTGGAACTGCTGGGGGGGCAGACCCTGGAAGCCACCCTGCTGGAAAACCTGCCCCAGGGCGTGCTGCTCCAACTGGCGGATGGCCAGGAGCTGTTGGCCCAGGGCCAGCTGCCCTTCCCGGTGGGGAGTCTCCTCGCCCTCAAGGCCCAGCCCCTGCCCGGTGGCGCGGGGATCCGGCTCCAGGTTCTCCGGTCCTCGCCGCCGCCCACGGACCCGGTCCTCGCCCCCCTCGCCCAGGGCGAAGCCGCCCCGCTCCTGGCCCGTCTACAGTCTCCCGCGGCGGCCCTGAAGCCCTTGGCGGCACTGTTCCAGGCCCTGGCCGGGCCTGGATCGCCGGAAACGCCGGAGGCCTGGTCGGCCTGGATGAAGGCGGTCTTGACCACCCTGGCCGACCCCGCCGCCTCGCCACGGGAGGCCCCCTTCCACCAGTTGCAGGCCCGGGAGGGCACGGCCCTGTTCGAGATCCCCCTGCCCTGGGCCCCCGGGGCCGAACCCATGCGGCTCTGGGTGGAAGCCGACGCGAAGGGGAGCGCCACCGGGGAGGGCACCCGCCGGGTCTTCCTCAGCGTCCCCTTCAGCGCCCTGGGCGAAGTGCGGCTGGGCGTAGAGCGGAGCGTCGCCGGCCTTCGGGCGCGGATCTGGGTCGAGGATCCAACCCGCCTCGAACCCCTCCGGGCCGGGTTGGAGGGTGAACTGGCCGCCCTCGGCGCCCCGGCCACCCTCCAGATCCTGCCCCTGCCGGAGGCCGCCCCCGACCTGCGGGCCCTGGCCGGGGGCACGCCCCTCTCGGCCCTCGGATGAACCCCCTGGATCCCACCCCCCGCCTGCCGGAGGCCAGCGGCGCGCAGGTTCCGCTGCACGGTGCGGCGCCACGGGCCCGGATCCACCCCGCCGTGGTGGTGGTGGTCTATTGGGTGCTCTTCCTCCTGCTGCAACGGGCCTCTGCCCTCCTCGCACCGACCCCTGCGGTGAGTGTCTGGTACTTCCCCGCCGCCCTGAGCCTGGCCCTGCTGCTGATCCTCGGGCCTGCCTACACGCCGGTGCTGCTGGTGGCCCCCTTCCTCGGCAACCTGTCCCTGGTCCTCCGGCCGGGGGGGATCGCCATGGCCGATGCCGTCGTCAACGCCGTGACCCACGCCCTGGGTTACGGACTGGCAGCCCTGGCCTTCACCCGGGCCCGCCTGTCCCCCCGGCTGCGCCGCGTGTCCGATGCGGGGGGGCTCATCCTCGCGGCGGTGGTGGCTCCCCTGCTGGTGGCCATCCCGGCGGTGATCTCCCTTCAGCGGGGAGGGGCCCTGGGTCCGCTGCACCCCATTCCCGCCTTCCGGGCCTTCTGGTTTGGCGACACCCTGGGCGTGCTCACCCTGGCCCCCTTCCTTCTGGTGTGGACCCTGCCCGTGGTACGGGGGGAACCCCCTGCCCACGGGGCGTCCTGGCGACCCGAACGCCCGGTGGAGGCGATCCTCCAGTCGATGGCCCTTGTCCTGGGGGCTCTGCTCACGGTCCGGATGAGCTCACCCGGCACCCTGCACCTGGAGTACGTGCTCTTCCTGCCCCTGCTCTGGGTGGCGCTGCGGGGCGGCCTCAAGGCCGTGAGCCTCGCCATCCCCTTCCTCAGCCTCACCCTGCTGACGCTGCTCCTCTGGAGCGGCCATCCTCCTTCCAACCTGCTGGATGCCCAGGCCTTCCTCGTCATCCTCTTCGGGACCACCTTGCTGATGGGTTCGGCCGTGGATGCCCAGGGCCGGGCCCTCCGTGCCTGGCAGCGGGCCGAGGAGGACCGCAGCCGGTTCTTCCAGATGACGCGGGAGCTGCTCGCGATCTGGGATGCCGAGGGCCGTTTCCAGGACCTGAACCCCGCCTGGGAGGCGCAGCTCGGCTACCCGCGCAGGGACCTGCTCGACACCCCGCTGCTGGAGCTGGTGCATCCCGAGGATCGCGAGGAGGTCCAGGCCGGGCATGAGCGGCTCTTCCGGGGCGAGGATCCGGTGGCCTTCGAGAGCCGCTTCCGATCCCGGGACGGGTCCTACCGCTGGCTCCTCTGGTCCGCCACCCCCTTGCGCGACCGGGACCTGGCCTATGGGGTGGCCCGGGACATCACCGACCGCAAGGAGCACGAGGCATCCGTCCGGAGTGCCCTGCGGGAGAAGGAGGTGCTCCTGAAGGAGATCCACCACCGGGTGAAGAACAACCTCCAGGTGGTCTCCAGCCTCCTCCGCCTCCAGGCCAATTCCCACGGTGACCCGGCGGTCCAGGCGGCCCTGCAGGAGGCCCAGGAGCGCATCCACGCCATCGCCCTCATCCACCAGAAGCTCAAGCACGCTCCGGATCCTACCCGCCTGGATCTGGCGGCCTACATTCAGACCCTGGCGGAGCGGCTGGTGCGGAGCTACGCCAGCACGCCGACCCTGGTGGATCTCCAGATCCAGGTGGACCCGGTGCGGCTGGGCCCGGACGAGGCCGTGCCCCTGGGCCTGATCCTGAACGAGCTGGTCTCCAATACCCTCCAGCACGCCTTCCCGCCTGGAGAGGGCGGCACCATCGAAATCCAGGTCGAGGCCCTGCCGGGAGGCCAGGCCCTGTTGCGGGTCGCGGATTCAGGGGTGGGGCTGCCCAAGGGCATCGATCTGGACTGCGGTGGTCTGGGCTTCCAGCTCGTGCGGGCCCTGGCCGACCAGCTCGGTGGCACACTTGAACTGGAGCGGCGCTGCGGCGCCGCCTTCCGCCTCACGTTCACCCCCCATCCGAGCCCCAACCTCCATGACCTCTGAGAAGATCCTGATCGTCGAGGACGAGGCCATCGTGGCCATGGACCTCCGCCTGCATCTCCAGGCACTGGGGTATGAGACATCCGCCGTGGCCTCCACCGGAGACCAGGCCCTTGAGCTGGCCCTCCAGACCCGGCCGGACCTGGCCCTCATGGACGTCTCCCTGGGCGAAGGGATGGATGGCATCGAGGCCGCCCGGCAGATCCAGGCCCTGGGCATCCCCGTGGTGTTCCTCACGGCCTACGCCGACGAGGTGACCCTCGACCGGGCCAAGCAGAGCGGTCCCTATGGTTTCCTCGTCAAGCCCTTCGACGAGCGGGCCCTCCACTCCACCATCGAGATGGCCCTCTTCCGGCACCGCATGGAGAAGGAACTGAAGGCCAGCGAGTCCCGGTTCCGGGCCCTCATCGAGAACACCCAGGACCTGGTGGTGATCCTGGATCCGGCGGGGACCGTCCACTACGCCAGCCCCTCCGCCCTTCGCGTACTCGGCTACGGTCCCGGGGAGCAACTGGGGTTTTCGGCCCTGGAGCTGGTGCATCCGGACGACATCCCGAAGGTCCAGGAACACTTCCGCGAATTGCTGGCCCATCCACGGGAGTCGCAGACCCTCGAGCTCCGCGGCCGCCACCGGAATGACGCCTGGCGCCTGCTGGAGATCATCGCCCAGAACGCGCTGGATGTGCCGGGCGTGCAGGGCATCGTGGTCCATGCCCGCGACATCACCGACCGGCGGCAGAATGAACTCGAGCGCCGGAACATGGAGGCCAAGATCCAGCAGGCCCAGAAGCTGGAGAGCCTTGGGGTCCTGGCCGGCGGCATCGCCCACGACTTCAACAACCTGCTCATGGGCATCCTGGGTCACGCCGGCCTCGCGCTGATGGAGATGGCGGACGACCACCCCCTGAAGCGCCGCATGCTGCAGATCGAAGTGGCCGCCACCCGTGCCGCGGAACTCACCAACCAGCTCCTGGCCTATTCCGGCAAGGGGCGGTTCCTGGTGGAACCCCTGTCCCTCTCCCGACTGGTGGAGGAGATGGGGGGCCTGCTGGAAACCGTCATTTCCAAGAAGGCCACCCTGGAGTACCGGTTCTCGCCGGACCTTCCGCCCATCGAGGGGGATGGCACCCAGATCCGGCAGGTCATCATGAACCTCATCACCAATGCCTCCGATGCGCTGGGGGGCCGGGTCGGCCGCATTCGCGTCACCACGGGAATCGGGCCCAGCAGCCCAGTCGCGCCCACCCTGGCGGGCACCGCCCCCGAAGGCACGGCCGTGTTCCTGGAGGTGGCGGACACCGGGGACGGCATGGACGAGACCACCCTCATGCGGATCTTCGATCCCTTCTTCACCACCAAGTTCACGGGGCGGGGCCTGGGCCTGGCGGCGGTGCTGGGCATCATGCAGGGCCACCATGGCGCCATCCAGGTGGAGAGCGAACCGGGCCAGGGCACCAGCTTCCGCCTGCTCTTCCCGCCTGCCGCGACGGTGCCTGCCCTGGAATCAGCCAGCCGCACGGGCCCCCAGCCCTACTTCGGCAGCGGCACCATCCTGGTGGTCGACGACGAGGAGAACGTGCGCAGCGTGGCCACCACCAGCCTGGAGCGCTGCGGGTTCACGGTGCGGACGGCCTGCCACGGCCGGGAGGGCCTGGAGGCCTTCCGGGCGGAGGCGACGCAGATCCGCGCCCTCATCCTCGACCTCACCATGCCCGAGATGGGTGGCGAAGAGGTGCTGGCCACCTTGCGGAGCGAGGGCGGTCCCGGCGCCACGGTGCCGGTACTCATCTCCAGCGGCTACAGCACCGCCGACCTCGCGGCGGACCTCCAGCGCCATGGCCAGGTCTCCTTCCTCCAGAAGCCCTACGGCCCAAAAGAACTGGTCCGCAAGGTCCGGGAATGCCTCGGCGAGTGATCAGCCCTTGGCCCGCAGCTGCTTGAGGATCCGCGGCAACCGGTTGAGGGCGGCCTGGGCTTCGGTCCACTCGCGGTGGGGACGGGCGGGGAAGCCGGTGACAAAGCTGCCCTCGGGCAGACTCTTGGCCACCACGCTGTTGCCGCCGACGATGCTGCGGCTGCCGATCTCGATGTGGCCCACCACGCCCACCTTGCCGGCCAGGGTCACGTAGTCGCCCAGCTTTGTCGAGCCGCTGATGCCCGTCTGGCTCACCAGCAGGCAGTGCTGCCCCACCTGGACGTTGTGGCCCACCTGCACCTGGTTGTCCACCTTGGTGCCTGCGCCAATGCGGGTGGGCCCCAGCACGCCGCGGTCCACCGTCACGCAGGCGCCGATCTCCGCCTCGTCCCCCACCTCCACCCAGCCCACCTGGGGCACCTTCTGGTGGCGGCCATCCACCAGCACGTAGCCATAGCCGTCGCTGCCGAGCACGGAATTGGCGTGGATCCGCACATTCCGGCCCAGCCGGGTGCGCCGGTAGAGGACCACGCCGGAGAACAGCTCGCAGCCATCTCCCAGGACGCAGTCGTCGCCCACATGGACCCCCGGATGCAGGACACAGCCCGCGCCCAGCACGGCCCGGGCCCCCACGGTGGCCCCAGGGGCGACGCGGCAACCAGGTCCGAGGGCGGCCGTGGGATGCACGGAACTCCCCCCCCAGTCCGGCTCGGGTTCCGGGTGCAGCCAGCCGATGGCCTGGGCGAAGGCCCAGTAGGGATTGGGCACGCGGAGGACGGGATGCCCCCCCAGGTCGGAGACGGGATCCACCAGGATCAGGCCCGCTTCACTCTCCTGGGCCTTGGCGGCGTACTTGGCGTTGGCCAGGAAGGAGACTGAGCCAGCCCTGGCCTCATCCAGGGGCCGAACTTCGGAAATGAGGCGATCCGGGGGACAATGGTCCAGTTCACCCCCCAGCCTCGCGGCCAGTTCGTGGGCAGTCATTGTCGGCATGGGGCCTCCTCATCGGTGCAAGGTTCAGTCTTCAGTCTTCATCCTCCAGTTTCCACCCTCCAGCCCCGGATTTTCGATGCATCCAGTTCTATTCCAGATCGGCAACTTCCCCATCGGCACCTATGGCCTGCTGCTGGCCCTGGCCTTCTTCGCGGGCACGGCCCTGGCCCAGCGCCAGGGCAAGCTGGACAAACTGGTGCCGGGCGCCATCACCGACCTGGCCATCGCCGTCCTCATCGCGGCCATCGTCGGGTCCAAGCTCCTGATGGTCATCGTCGGCCTCTTCACGCCGGCGGGTCAGGAAGGCGCCATGGCCTTCCGGGACATCTTCACCCTGGCCACCATGCGCGCCGGCGGCGCCATCCATGGGGGCATCATCGCCGCCACCCTGGTGTTCTTCTGGAAACTGCGGAAGGGCCAGGGCCTGCCCCTGCGCACCACCGGCGACGCCCTGGTCCCCGGCGTGGCCCTGGGCCAGGCCATCGGCCGCCTGGGCTGCTTCTCCGCCGGCTGTTGCTACGGCACCGAAACCCATGTGCCCTGGGCCGTGACCTTCACCAATCCCGTGGCCCAGGCCTTCAGCGGCACGCCGCTTGATATTCCGCTGCACCCGGTCCAGCTCTACAACACCGTGGCGAACCTCACGGTCATGACCATTCTCCTGCTGGCCCGGAAACGCCGGGGCTTCGAGGGCCAGATCTTCGCGCTCTACTTCCTGGTGGAGGGCCTGGGCCGCATCGTGACCGAGACCTGGCGGGGCGATGGCGACCGCGGCACGGGCTGGCTGGGCTGGAACTGGCTCAGCACCGGCCGGGCCACCGGCCTGGGTTTCATGATGCTGGGCCTGGGCCTCTGGCTGGCCTGGAGCCGCCGCCGCCCCGTGGCGGCCCGATGACTCGCATCTGCGTCGAGGCCGACGCCCCCCGCCTGGATCGCTTCCTGGCCGACCGCTATCCCGAGGTCCCCCGCGCGCGCTGGGATGCCCACATCCGCACCGGTGGCGTGTCCCTGAATGGACAGCCCGTGTCCAAGGGAGGCGTCCGCCTGCGGATCGGTGACGAGGTGGACACCGACCTCCCGACCCCGCCCCCACCCGCCGCCCACCTGATGGCCGAAGCCATCGAGCTGCCCACCCTCTACGAGGACAACCTCCTCTGGATCGTGGATAAGCCCACGGGTATGGTCGTCCATCCCGGCCCCGGCCATGCCGGAGGCACCGTGGTGAACGCCCTGCTGCACCGGTTGAAGGCCCCCGTAGCCGCCCCGGAAGAGGGGGATGGCACCGATGCCGAGGACACAGAGGAGCTGGCCACGGGCTGGCCGGGCCTCGTCCACCGGCTTGACCGCTACACCACCGGCTGCCTCTGCCTGGCCAAGACCCTGGAAGCCCAGCGGGCCATCCAGGCCCAGTTCAAGGCCCGCACCGTGGAGAAGCGCTACCTGGCCCTGGTGCGCCATTCCCCCAAGCTGCCCCAGCTGGGGTCGCTGCTCATCGACGCCCCCATCGCGCGCCACAAGCATGACCGCCTGCGCATGGTGGTGGCCCTGGGCGGGCGCTCCGCCCAGACGCGCATCCGCGTGCTGGCCCGCACCACCAGCGCGGCCCTGGTGGAATGCGAGCTGCTCACCGGGCGCACCCACCAGATCCGCGTCCACCTCGCCTCGCTGCGGGCCCCCCTCATGGGCGACCCGCTCTACGGCGGCCCCGGCCGCTGGAAGGACACGGACGGCGAGGCCCTGCTGCTGCCGCACCCGGCCCTGCATGCCTGGAAGTTGTCCGTGGATCAGCCGGACACCGGCGCTCGCATCGAGGCCGAGGCCCCCCTTCCCGCGGCCTTCTGTGCCCTGGCGGCCGCGCTGGGCCTGGAGCTGCCTCTAGGAGCGTGTCCAAGTAATCGATAGGGGCTGCATTGATGGCAAAGGGATTCCAGGCAAGGAAGCGGGCGCAGGGCGGTGCGGGTTCACCGTTCAAGCCCGGTGACGCCGCATGGGAGCCCTTTGCCATCAACCCTTCGGGCTGGGGCGGCAGCCGTCGGGATGCTGCGTCAGGCTCCTCGTCCTTGGAACCGCCAAGGCCTTCGTCGCCTTCCTT
>JAJZQW010000027.1 GCA_021802985.1 Acidobacteriota bacterium
GGGCAGCGCCTGAAGAGTCCGGAGACAAGGGCTCCCGGTTCAGGAGCAGGTCGGCCCGGGTGGCCGTGTCCTGGGCAATGCGCCTCATGCCTGGGCCACGACAGCCCCGGTCTCCATGCGAAGGAGGCCGGTGACATCGAGGATCAGCGCCACCCGGCCATCCCCGAGGATGGTCGCGCCGGAGATCCCCTCCACGCGACGGTAGTGGGTCTCCAGGCTCTTGATGACCACCTGTTGCTGGCCGAGCAGCTCGTCCACGGACATGGCCGCCCGGCGGCCCTCCGCTTCCACCAGCACCAGCAGGGGCCGCCCGCCGGAGTCCTGGCTGCCGGCTGCGTCCAGGTCCAGCAGCCGCTGCAGGCGGATGACGGGGATGAACTCGCCCCGGAGGTTGATCACTTCCCGGTCGCCCTTCACGGTCCGGATGTCCTCCTGACGGCTCTGGAAACTCTCCAGGACCGAGGCGAGGGGGAAGACGAAGGTCTCCTCGCCCACCCGCACGGTGAGGCCGTCCAGGATGGCCAGGGTGAGCGGCAGGATGAGCCGGATGGTGGAGCCCTGCCCGGGTCGGCTGTCCACCTCGATGCGGCCGCCGAGGGTCCGGATGTTCTGCCGGACCACATCCATGCCCACGCCCCGGCCGGATACATCCGACACCTGCTCGGCCGTGGAAAACCCCGGTTCGAAAATGAGGAGATTCAGCTCCTCGTCGCTCGGGTGGGCGCCGGGGGGCAGGAGCCCCCGCTCGATGGCCTTCCGGAGGATCCGTTCCGGATCGAGCCCCCGGCCATCGTCCTTCACCTCGATGTGGATGTGGCCGCCCCGGCTGTAGGCCCGAAGGGCAATGACACCCGTGGTCGGCTTCCCGGTCCGGGTCCGCTCCTCCCGGGTCTCGATGCCGTGGTCCACTGCGTTCCTGACCAGGTGGGTCATGGGATCGACGAGCATCTCGATGAAGGTCTTGTCCAGCTCGGTGGCCTGGCCTTCCATCGTCAATTCCAGATCTTTCCCCAGCTGCTTGCCGAGCTCGTGGACCATGCGCGGGAAGCGCGAGAACACCATTTCCACGGGCACCATCCGGATGCCCATCACCCGTTCCTGGAGTTCCCGGGTCTGCCGGTCCAGTTGCAGCAGGGCGCTGGCCATGCGCTCCTCCCCCGTGCCGCTCGTGGCCTGTTGGGCGGCCTCGGCCAGCATGGCCTGGGTGATGACGAGTTCGCCCACCAGGTTCACCAGGCGGTCGATCTTCTCGGTGGACACGCGGAGGGTGGCCGCCTCGGCCTGGGACCGCTTCTTCTGCTGCTGGTCCAGGGCCCGGCTGACCGCCTCGGGCTGGACCTTTCCGGCCTCGACCAGCAGCTCGCCGAGCGGCTTCTGCTGGGCCAGCGCCTCGCGGACATCCGCCGGACTGACGCCCGCCTCCCCTTCGAGAATCTCGCCGAGGGGTGGTACCTGGCCTGCGGGCGTGAGCGGCGTGATCTGAAGGTTGTCCCCCTCGGCCACGAATTCGAAGACCTCTTCCACCTCCGCCCTGGAGGCGGCCGTTTCCAGGCGAAGGTCCCAGGCCAGATGGCAGTCCTCGGGATCCATCCCCTCCAGACCCGGCAGGCGAGCGGCATCCGGCCAGGCCTGGAGTGTTCCCAGTTTTCCCAGATCGCGGAAGATCCGCTCGAGGTTCACGCCTCGGCGGAAGGCATCCCGCGGAGCTTCAAAGCGTAGCGTGAAGCCGGTCGTCGGAGCGGAGGGTGGCGCGGGGGCCCTGCCGGCCACCGGAAGGTGGGGGGCCGGTCCGGATTCCCCGGTCTGGAGCCAGGCCACCAGCAGTTCCTGGGCCTGCTGATCCTTCGGCGGCAGGGGCCCGCCCTGGCGGGCGTGATGGAGGTGGCTCCGGATCAGGTCCACCGCCTGGAGCAGGTGCTCAAGCAGGTCCGGGGTCATGGGCCGGATGCCCTGGCGGACCGGATCGAGCACGCTCTCCACCTGATGGGTGAAGGCCGCGATGGCCGGAAAGCCGAAGGTCCCCGCGTTGCCCTTGATGGAGTGAGCCGCCCGGAAGATCGTGTGCAGGTCCTCCGCCTCCACCGCCTGGACATCCAGGGCGAGCAGGGTGGCCTCCATGCCGTCCGCAAGCTCGGTGGCCTCCTCGAAGAAGGCATTGCGGAACTGCTCCATGGGATCAGACATGATGGACCTCAGATGACCTTGTTCACGACTTCCAGGAGCTTCTCGGGGCTGAAGGGTTTCACGATCCAGCCGGTGGCGCCGGCCTCCTTGCCCTTCTGCTTCATGTCCATGCCGGATTCGGTCGTCAGCACCAGGATAGGCGTGAACCGGAACTCCGGCTGGGCGCGCAGCCGCTGGACCAGGGTGATGCCGTCCATCCGGGGCATGTTCACATCGGTGATGACGAGAGACAGCTTCTGGCCCTTGGCCCGGTCCAGGGCCTCCACGCCGTCGCCCGCCTCCAGGATCTCGAAGCCCGCCTCCTTCAGCGTGAAGGCGATCATCTGCCGCATGGTGCTCGAGTCGTCCACCGTCAGGATGCATTTGCCCATGAAGTTCTCCGACTAGAAAAGATCCACATCCCCGGCGGCCAGGGATTCACGCTTGACGGCCTTGAACCGGACCTGGGCGGCCTCCACGCCATCAAGGGTGGTGCAGAGGCGCTGGAGGAGGCGGGCCGCATCGTCTCCGCCCGCAAGCCCGATTTCCAGGGTGCGCCAGGCGGCGGCCTGCTCCTGCAGGTTCCCCAGCTCCTGCATGCAGGCCTGGAGCGTCTGGTGGACCAGATCCTCGAACTGGAGGCTCCGCACCACATGACCCACCTGCTCCCCGATCAGCCGGGCGTTGATCTCCATCTCGGCGACCAGCTCCTTCACCTTGCGGGTGCTTTCATCCAGGGCCTGGATCAGGGATTCGGATTCGCCCCGGGACTGGATGGCCAGGTTGAGATCCTTGCTGGCGATGGCCTGGACCTGGGCATCCGTGCGAAGCAGGGCCTCGCGCGTGCCCAGGATCTGTTCCTGGATGGTGGTGCTCAGGGCCGTGCTCCGGTCCGCGAGCTTGGAGACCTCTCCGGCCACGACGGCGAAGCCGGCCCCGAACTTCCGGGCATGGGCCGCCTCGATGCTGGCATTGAGGGAAAGGAGGTGGGTGCGCGCGGCAATCTCACCCAATTCCCCGAGCATGGCCTCCATGCGGTCGGACCGGTCCCGGATGTCCTCGACTTCCTCGACCAGCTTCATGGAGGACTTGGAGATATCCAACATGTTGTTCACGAAGGCGTCGAGGGTGCCCACGATGGTGGCGGAGAGGCTGGCCGTGGCCTCCGTGGAGTCGATGTCCTTGCCGCTGATGTGCATGGCCTCCTGGACTGCCAAGGCCAGGCGATGCTGGGCCTTCACCCGGGCATCAAGGGTATTGAGCGCCTGCTGCAGGGTGGCGGCCGCCTCGCCGACCAGGGCGTCCACCTGGGTCAGTTCCGTATGCAGGAAGGTCACCTGCCCATCGAGCATGGTGGCTTCCTTCGCGGCGGCTCGGGCCAGCAGCGGGCCGAGCATCGCCTGGGCGTCTGCGGGTGCTTCCACCAGGTCGAGGACGGGGCCCCGTCCGAACCACCGGCTCACGGGCGGCCCTCCAGGAGCAGGGCCAGACCCAGGGGGCGGAAGCGGTCGAGCCATTCGGGTTTGACGCCGGACAGGGCCAGCCGGTCCCCGCGTGCGTCGAGGTGGCGATCCAGGGCCAACAGGAGCTGAAGCCCAGACAGGTCCAGATCACTCACCGAGGAGAGATCCAGGGCAAGGGGACCCTCATGCGAAGCCAGGTACGCCTGGAGGCCTTCCCACTGCGCCTGGATGCAGAACACATCCAGGTCGCCCTGCAGGGCGAGTGGGCCTGGGGGGGGAGGGGGTTTCCTGGCCATGGCGATCAGGCCGTGGCGGATTCGAGGGAGAGCAGCTCTCCATCCGACAGGAGCCGATCCAGATCGAGGAGGATCAGCATCGCCCCTTCCGCCTGGGTCTCGGCCCCGGACACGGTGGGCAGGGAGGCCAGTCCCGCGATGAACTCGCGCCCGAGCTGAGTCTGGGTGCCCAGTTCCGGCGCGGGCTTGATGGCGGCCGGATCCAGATCGAGCACATCGGAGACCGCGTCCACCCGGATGCCCAGGGTGCGGCCCTGGACCTCCACGATGACGATGACCGGCCGGGTGTCGTCCGGCGCGGCTCCCAGGGAGAACCGCTGGCGCAGTTCCAGGATGGGGACGATGGCGCCGCGGAGGTTGATGACCCCCGGCATGTAGGGCGGGGCCTTGGGAATGCGCGTGATGACCGCCTCGGCCTGGATCTCCCGGACCTTCAGGATGGGGATGCCATAGGCCTCGCCGGCGAGGGCGAAGCAGAGGACCTGTTGCATGCTCTGGGTGCTGCCTTGGGGACTGGCCATTTCATCCTCCTCCTGGAATCGTCGGGGCGCGGAGCAGGGACCTAGAAGGCTTCCCACTGGCCGTCGTCATCGCTCTTAGGGGTGGGGATGGGCTGTTTGGCGGCGGCCAGTTCCGGCCGGGCCGCGGGGCGCTTCAGCGTGGAGGTCGCGGCTACCTTGCGCGGTGCGGGGGCCGCATGGACGGTGGTCTGGGAGCCGGCCCGCATGGCCTTGGGCTGGGCCCGGCGCACTTCTACGCCGGTCTTGAACCGGGCCACGATCTCGGTGAGGGCGTGGGCCTGGGCGTCCAGGGATTCGGCCGCGGCGGCGGCCTCCTCCACCAGGGCGGCGTTCTGCTGGGTGACTTCGTCCATCTGGACCACGGCCTTGTTGATCTCGTTCAGGCCCGTGCTCTGCTCCTGGGTGGCCCCCGCGATCTCGCCCACCAGGCTGGTCACCCGCTGGACGTTGGACACCACCTCCTGGATGGTCTCCCCGGCGTGGGCCGCGACCTTGGTGCCATCCTGGGACTTGCCGACGCTCTCGCGGATGAGGACCTTGATCTCCTTGGCGGCGTCGGCACTGCGCTTGGCCAGATTGCGGACCTCGGCGGCGACCACGGCGAAACCGCGGCCCTGTTCCCCGGCCCGGGCCGCCTCCACCGCGGCGTTCAGGGCCAGCAGGTTGGTCTGGAAGGCGATCTCGTCCACCACGCCGATGATCTCGTTGATCTTCGCTGAGGACTGGTTGATGGCCTCCATGGCGGAGATGACCTGGGTGACGGCCTCGCCGCCCTCCTGGGCCACCTTGCGCGCCTTGCCGGCCTCCTGGTTGGCCGAACGCGCGTTGTCGGCGGTCTGGTTCACGTTGGAGGTGATCTGCTCCATGCTGCTGGCGGTCTCTTCGAGGCTGGCGGCCTGTTCCTCGGTGCGACGGCTCAGGTCCTGGTTGCCCGTGGAGATTTCTCCCGAGGCCGTGGAGATGGCCTGGGCACTCTCCTGGATCTGCAGCACCATCTCCCGCAGGCCCTCATTGGTCTCGTTGAGAATGCGGCCCAGTTCGCCCAGCTCATCCTTGGAGTGGATCTCCACCCGCTGGGTGAGGTCCCCCTGGGCCACGATCTGGATCACCTCGCCCACGGCGGCCAGGGGCCGGGTGATGCTGCGGGTAATGAGGTAGGCCATCACCGTCCCAAGGATCAGGGCCAGCAGCGTCCCCGCGATCATGAGCATCTGGGCGGAAGTGTAGGCCGCCTGGGCCTCGGCGTACTTCGCCTGTAGGTTCTGGTTGTAGTACTGAACGGATTTGGCGAGTTTGTCCTGCCAGGCCTGTTCGTTGCCGCGGGCCTCGCCCAGCATGAGCTTGGCGGCATCCTGGTTCTTGCCGGCCAGGGCTAGGGCCAATACCTGATTGTTGGATGCGCGCGCCTTGGCCTTGGCTGCTTCGATCTCCGCGAAGAGATCCTTGCCCCGTTGGGATGCCTGGCTGGCCTCCAGTTTCTTGGAGGTCTCATCGTAGGCTGCGCGGGCCTTGGCGATGGCCTCCCGGGTGGTCTGCTGGTCCGCTTCGTTGTTCAGGAGCAGGACGGTTCGCATTTCCCGGGAGAGGGCAAGCACCTGGTCGGCCATATCGCGCACCATCTTGTCCTGTGCACTGTAGTGGGTGACGATCTGCTCCATGTTGCCGTCAACGGCCCCCATCCGGCTCAGGCCGATGCCGGCCACCAGGAGCAGCAGGGCCAGGATGATCCCGAAGCCCAGGGCGAGCCGGGTTCCGATCTTCAGGTTCGTGAGCATGGCATTCCTCCGGTGGGGTCTGGGCGGGGCAAAGGGCATGTCGTGGAAACAAAAGCCGATCTGCGGAGCTGGGACAAAGACGACCCTGATCCGCAGGGGTGACGGGAATCCCATCGGGTGCTTGGATGGATGGTTGAAGATTTGCGACCACACTGTGATCTGAATCACAGCGGCTAAGCTACTGTCACGACGTGGATTGCGGGGACCAAGATACACTCGCAGAAATTCATGATGCGAACGTGGGATAACGAAACTACCCTCTGACAGGACCACCTCATTCTCGCGGGTGGTTTTCTGTTGCACCCGGAGCGCTGGATGTCCCTTGCGTCGCCCTTTTCAGGCCTCACCCCGCGACGCCTGGCCCTGGTCCTGGCCTCGGCGGCGGGGGCGCTGGCGTGTCTGGCGGTGATGCTGCGGAGCCTGATCGCCGCGACGGGAGCATCGCTGGCGCCCCTGTCCGCGATCCTGATCCTTTTGCTCAGCGGCGCCATGCTCCTGGCCTTGTTCGGGGAGGGGCGTCCGGCCGCCCGACGGGGTGCGGTGGGGCTGGCGATCCTCGGGGTCCTGGTGAGTCTGGGTTCGTTGTCGGTGCTCGTGATGGTGCCCGAGTCGGCCACCCCGGGCGCTTCCGCTGCCATGAGGATGCTGCACGGCGTGTCGGTGCCGGCCGCGGTGGCGCTGCTGGGGGCGGCGCTGGCGCTCCTCTTCCGCTGGGGCTCGGCGACGCCCACCTGGGAGGCGCGGCAGGCCTCGGCGGCGCTGGCCCTGGTCCCCCTGGGAGCGGGCACCTTTGGGCTGCTGGGCTTCTGGGGCGGCATGCCCCTGCTCTATGGCGCCCAGCGCATGCCCATGTCCCTGCCTGCGGGCTTGGGCGCCGTGAGCCTGGGCCTGGCCCTGGTCCTGGCCGCGGGGCTCGACACGTGGCCCGTGGCGCTCTTCCAGATGACCCATCCCGAGGACGAATCTTCGGAGGCCCGCTGGTTCGCCCATGGCCCGCTGGGGATCTTCCTGCTGCTGGGGATCGGCATCCTGGTCGCGGGCTCCTTCTACCTGCGAAGTCAGGTCCGGTCGGCCCGGCAGGGGGCTCAGCGGGAGGTGGCCGCCGTGGGGGACCTGAAGGTCCGCCAGATCGCCGAGTGGTACCGGGAGCGGCAGGAGGATGGCGAACAGGTCTTTCACGACGGCCTGATCCAGGCGCAGCTCAACCGGTTCCTGGCCGGAGGGGCCCAGGCGCCCCCGCAAGCCGAGGTCCTGGGCTGGATGGCCAGCCTGAAGAACGGCACCTACCGGCGCATTGTCCTGTTCGATGCCCAGGGCCGCGCCCGGCTGTCCGTGCCGCCGGATGCCGCTGTGCCGGACTTCCGCCCGGGTGTGCACGAGGCCGCGCGGATCCAGGCGGGGCTTCAGGCACGGGATGTCCTGGTGCAGGACCTCCACCGCGATCAGGACCATGCTCCCATCCATATGTGCCTGTGGGTGCCCATTGGCGCGAGTCCCGTGGCGGGTCAATCCGCCCGCGGCGTGCTTCTGCTCATGGTGGATCCGCGGCAGTTACTCTATCCGCTGGTCCAGACCTGGCCCGGCCCCAGTCCCAGTGCGGAGACTCAGCTTCTGCGGCGGGAGGGGGGCGATGTGGTCTTCCTGAACGACATGCGGCATCGACCGGGCACTGCCCTGGCCCTGCGGCTGTCCATGGCAGACCATCCGGATATGCCTGGCACCCTGGCAACCGAGGGGAAGGAAGCTTTCTTCGAGGGGCCGGACTACCGCGGGGTGCCGGTACTGGCGGCTCTGCGCCCCGTGCCGGGCACGCCCTGGTTCCTGGTGGCCAAGGTGGACGAGACGGAAATCTACGGGCCCACCCGGCGCCGGGTGTGGGCGGTGGAGGGGCTCCTGCTGGGTCTGCTGGTGCTGGTGGCTCTGGCCATGGGTCTGGCCGTGCGGCACCACGACGCGGGCCAGGTCCAGGCCCGCATGAAACTTGAACGGGAGAAGCGGATTCTCTCGGATCGTTATGCCCATCTGATGGAACAGGCCCACGACATCATCCTGGTGCTGGATCTGGAGGGCCGCATCCTCGAGGCCAACGCCCAGGCCATCCTCTTGCCGCCCTGCGGGGCATGTCCGTGGTGGATCTCCGGGCGCCGGAGACCCGGGCGGACACGCCCATGCAGTTCGCCCAGGTGCGGGAGGGTGCACCCCTGCGCTTCGAGACCCTGCATCGCCGGGCCGACGGAACCTCCTTCCCCGTGGAGGTGAGCGCCAAGCGGATCCAGGTCGGGGAGACGTCCGCCATCCTGAGCTTCATCCGGGATATCACCGAGCGCCGGGCCCAGGAGCAGGAACTCCAGCGCATGAACCGGCTCTACGCGGCCCTGAGCCAGGTGAACCAGGCCATCGTCTGGTCGCCCGACCGGCAGGCGCTGCTGGACAAGATCTGCGAAGTGATGGTGGTGTTCGGCAAGTTCAGCATGGCCTGGATCGGGTGGGACGATCCCGTGACTCACCGGGTGTTCGTGGCGGCCCGGCATGGGGATGCCCGCGGCATGCTGGATCGCATCACCGTGCGCAGCGACGATTCGCCCGAGGGTCACGGCGCCGTGGGCACGGCCATCCGCGAGGCCTGCCCCTGCGTGATCAACGATTTCCTGACCGACCAGGGCTCGGGTCCCTGGCGGGAGGAACTGGCGGCCTCGGACTTCGCCGCCATCGCGGCCTTCCCCATCCGACAGGCCGGCGAGGTCCGTGGCGCCCTGGCGGTCTACGCCTCGGAGAAGGATGTCTTCGGCACCCAGGAGGCGGCGCTTCTGGAGGAGGCCGCCATGGACATCTCCTTCGCCCTGGATCACCTGGCTGGAGAGGCCCGACGGCGGGAGGCGGAGGCGGCCCTGCGCTCCTCGGAGGAGAAGTTCTCCAAGGCCTTCCACGCCAGTCCCGACAGCGTGAACATCAACCGCCTGTCCGATGGCGTCTACCTGGATATCAATGAGGGCTTCACCCGGATCACGGGCTACACGGCCGAAGATGTCCTGGGCCGGTCCTCCCTGCCGACCGAATTGGGGATCTTGGTGCGGGCCGAGGACCGCCTGCGGCTCCAGGAGGGCCTGCGCCACGACGGCATGGTGGTGGGTCTGGAGGCCACCTTCCGCCGCAAGGATGGCACCCTGCTCACGGGCCTCATGTCCGCGAGCCTGATCGAAGTCGGGGACGAACCCTGTGTGCTCTCCATCACCCGGGACATCACCGAGCTGCGGGCGCAGGCGCGGCAACTCGAACGCCTGACCCAGATGTACGCGGCGCTGAGCCAGGTGAACCAGGCCATCGTCTGGTCGCCCGACCGGCAGGCGCTGCTGGACAAGATTTGCGAAGTGATGGTGGTGTTCGGCAAGTTCAGCATGGCCTGGATCGGCTGGAACGACCCCGTCACCCATGAGGTTCGGGTCGCCAGCCGGTACGGCGATGCGACGGGCTACCTGGATGGCCTCCAAATCAGCAGCGATGCCGAGTCGGAACTGGGCCGGGGCCCCACGGGCATCGCCATCCGCGAGGGTCGCCCCTGCGTGGTCAATGATTTCCCGGGGGATTCCGCGGCGCAGCCCTGGCATGGCGCGGCGACGCGGTCCGGCTACGCGGCCACCGCGTCCTTCCCCATCCGACAGCAGGGCGAGATCTGCGGTGCCTTGATGGTGTATTCCACGGAAAAGAATTTTTTCGGAACCCATGAAGTGGCCCTGTTGGAGGAAGCGGCCGGGGATGTGTCCTTCGCCCTCGATCACCTGGAACTCGATGCCCGACGGGAGCAGGCGGAGGAGGCCGAGCGGCGGCAGAAGGACGAATTCGAGACCATCTTCAATCGGGTGCCTTCCCAGATCTGGTACAAGGACACGCACAACCGCTTCCTGCGCGTGAATGACAAGGTCTGTCAGGACCTGGGCCTGGCTCGGGAGCAGATCGAAGGGCACACCGCGGAGGAACTCTTCCCCGAGTTCGCGGCGGGCTACTTCAAGGACGATCAGGAGGTCATCACCAGCGGTGAGGCCAAGCTCGGGATCCTGGAGCAAATCATTACTACCAGTGGTGAAGCGCGGTGGATCCGCACCGACAAGATCCCGGTTGTGGATGCACAGGGCCACGTGACCGGCCTGCTGGCCATCGTGGAGGATCTCACGGGCCGGAAGCAAGCCGAGGAGGCGCTCCACAAGGTCTCTGTGGCGGTGGAACAGAGTCCGCTCTGCGTCATGATCACGGATCCCAAGGGGACCATCGAGTATGTGAATCCACGCTTCACCGAAGTGACGGGCTACACCTACGCGGAAGCCATGGGCCAGAACCCCCGCATCCTGAAGTCTCCCCGCACCCCGAAAGATGTGTACCGAAAGATGTGGGAAACCCTGGTCCAGGGTGAGGTCTGGCGGGGCGAGATCGAGAACCTCAAGAAGGGCGGCGAACCCTTCCAGGAGCGTGCCACCATCGCCCCGGTGAAGGATGCCACGGGCACTGTGACCCACTATGTTGCCATCAAGGAGGACATCACCGAGCAGAAGCGCGCCGAGGCGGAGCGTCAGTCTCTGGAGGCCCAGCTCCACCAGTCTCAGAAGCTGGAGAGCCTCGGCAGCCTGGCGGGCGGGGTGGCCCACGACATGAACAACGTGCTGGGCGCCATCCTCAGCCTGGCCTCGACCTTGCGGGAGAAGGCCGGCCCAGCAGATCCCACCGCCAAGTCCCTCGACACGATCATGAGCGCCTGCACGCGGGGTCGGGGTGTGGTCAAGAGCCTCCTCTACTTCGCCCACAAGGATCTGCAGGAGGAACGCCCCATCGATCTCAACGATCTGGTCCGGGAGATGAGTCAACTCCTGGGGTACACCACCCTGAAGCGCGTTCAGATCCAGATGGATCTCCAGGAAGGGCTGGGTCTCGTTCGGGGGGACGCGGGCGCCCTGAGCCACGCGCTCATGAACCTCTGCGTGAACGCCTGCGACGCCATGCCCGGCGGGGGGACCCTCCGCATCCAGACGGCCAAGGGTCCCGAAGGTGGGGTCCTGCTCCGGGTGCAGGACACGGGCGAAGGCATGAGCCCCGAGGTGCTCGCCAAGGCCATGGAACCCTTCTTCACCACCAAGCCTCAGGGCAAGGGGACGGGCCTGGGCCTGTCCATGGTCTACGGCACCATGACGGCCCATGAGGGCACCTTCGAACTCCACAGCCAGGAGGGGCAGGGCACCGAAGCCATCCTCCGCTTCCCCGCGTCCCGCGTGGAGACACCGCGCCCGGTCCAGGAAGCCGCGGCCACCCCGGCACCCGTGGAACAGCGGAGGTTGAGGATTCTCCTGGTGGACGACGATGACTTGATTCGCGAATCCGTGTCTGAGGTGCTCAAGCTCCTGGGGCACGAGTCCACCGCGGCGTCCGGGGGTCAGGAGGCCCTCCGCCTGCTGGAGGACGGACTGCCGGTGGAACTGGTGATCCTCGACATGAACATGCCCGGCATGAGCGGCGCCCAGGCCCTGCCGCGCATGCTGGCCCTGCGGCCTGGCCTCACGGTCCTCATGTCGACGGGCTACAGCGACGAGGACATTGCCCCCCTGCTGGAGGGTCGGCCCCAGGTTCACAGCATCCGGAAGCCCTTCAGCATGAAGGAACTCAGGAAGAAGATCGAGGAACTCGGCCTCCGGCCCATGGACGGGCCCACGTGCTGAAGATCGAGATTCAAGCGCGGCCGCATTTCCACCGAAGCATCCAGTGAACACCACCTCGGAGTCATCATGGCCATCGCCATCTGGAGCAGCCGGTTCGAGACCGGGATCCCCATCATCGACACCCAGCACAAGGCCCTGTTCGAGGCCGTCAACAAGCTGGCGGATTCCTTCAAGGCCGGTACCTCGGCGGCCCAGGTCAAGGCGAGCATGGATTTTCTGGTGAAGTACACGGTCGAGCACTTCCAGACCGAGGAAAAGTACATGCGGGAGATTGACTATCCGAAGCTCACCTCCCACATGGCCGAACACGCCCAGCTGGTGGCGAAGGCCCAGGGGCTCCAGGCCAAGCTGGCGGAGGGCAAGCCGGTGACCGTGGAGGTCACCACGTTCCTGGCGGACTGGCTGAAGCACCACATCAACGAAGTGGACATGGGCTACGTGGAGTTCCTGAAGGCCAAGAACCGGAAGGGGTGAGGGCGAAGAACTGTTGGAGATGGTGCGTCCGCTGCTTTAATGGATTCGGTTCTTTCACGGGCGGTGGGCCATGGCAGCTAAGGCGCTGGACGGACTGGTGGAGGAGGCCCTCAGAGCCTTCCTGGCCTGGAAAGGTGCGTCCCGGCTGGTTCGCCGGCAACTCCTCCAGGCCTGGCTGGAACAGTTGGTCCAGGTGAAGGACGAACTGGCGCGGCAGCTCACCCAGGAAACAGGCAAGCCCATCACCCTGGCGCGGGGCGAGGTGGCGCGGGGGGAGAGCACCCTGCAGGCCACGGTGGAGGCGCTCGCGGCCTTCGGCGAGGAGGCGGTGCCCTACGACCTGATGGCAGGGGCCGATGGCTGCCGGGCGGTACTGCGCCGATTCCCGCTGGGTCCCGTGCTTGCCATCACCCCCTTCAACTTTCCGGTGAACCTCGCCCTTCACAAATTGGCCCCGGCCCTGGGCGCCGGTTGCAGCGTCCTCTGGAAACCCTGTCCCCAGGCGCCCCGGACCTCGCGCCTGCTCTGGGAGAGCTTCGAGGCGGCCCGGATCCAGGTGGCCGCGCCGGTCCATCTGCTTCAGCTCGCGCCACCGGAACCATCGGAGGCCGAGCTGCTGGCTCAGGATCCGCGCATCGCCGTCGTGAGCTTCACCGGCTCCGAGCGGGTGGGCCACCACCTGGAACGGGTGCTGGTGGGCAAGCGCCCGCTGCTGGAGCTGGGCGGCAATGCGGCGGTGGTGGTGGACGCCGGGGTGGATCCTGCCGCCGTCGCCCGTCAGCTCGCGCCTGCGGCCGTGGCTGGCGCGGGACAGAGCTGCTCCAAGGCCCAGCGGTTCTACCTCCATCGCGACCTGTGGGAGGCCTTTGTGCCCGCCTTCGTGGCGGCCGTGAAGGCGCTCCCCGTGGGTGATCCCATGGATCCGGCGACGGTGGTGGGTCCCCTCATCGACGAGGCCACGGCCCTGCGGGTGGACGAGGGACTGGATCGCGCCGTGGCCAGCGGCGCCACGGTGCTGTTGCGGGGCCCACGCCAAGGGGCGCTGCTGCCCCCGGCCATCCTCACGAACGTGCCCGAAGCGGATCCCTTCCAGTGTGAGGAGGTCTTCTCGCCCATCACCGTGCTCACCCCCGTGGATACCTTCGAGGAGGGGCTGGAACGCGCTGCGGCCACCCGCTTCGGCCTGCGGGCCAGCGCCTACAGCCGCGACCAGCGGCACCTCCGGCTTGCGGAAAAACGGCTCCGGGCGGGCGGCGTGCTGCTGAACCTCCCCCCGACCTTCCGCCTGGATGCGGCCCCCTTCGGCGGCGTGGCCGCCAGTGGCAATGGCTTCGAAGGACCGCGGTGGGCCCTGGAGGCCTTCACCGAGGGGCGCCTGATCGTCGAGGGGCCCGCCCTGTAAGATGAAGGCCCTGCCTTGAGGATGCCCATGCCGCTGACGATGCCCTTCGCGCCCGGTGACCTGGTCGTGGTCGTGCTGCACTCGCCTCGGGAGCGCCTCTGGGGCTGCCTGCTGGGCCTGGAGGCCTCCGGCATCGCCCTCCGGGGCCTCAACCTCTCCCCCTGGGAGGAGGTGTTGACCCTCGTTCGCACGGGGCAGGGGGACCAGGTGGCCTTGGGCACCCGCTTCCTGCCCATGCACCGGGTGGAGGCCCTCTACCTGGATGAGCCCAGCTCCGGGGTGCCCAGCCTCGGCCAGGTGTTCCTCGATCGTACCGGCCTCGATCCCGCCACCTTCTTCGGACCCGCCGCCACCCGCTGATGGAGACTGCCATGACCCAAGCCAACCACACCCGCTGGATGGAGCGCTTCCGCGCCCGCGCCCGTGAACTGCGGCGCCCCCTGGTGCTGCCCGAGGGGCGGGACGACCGGACCCTGCAGGCCGCCCACCTCCTGATGGACCAGGGGCTCTGCGGCCTGACGATTCTCGGCGACCCCTCCGACATGGTCCGCCGGGCGAAGGCGCTGGGGTTCTCCCTCGATGGCATGGAACTGGTCGATCCCGCCACCAGTCCCCTTCGGGATGAATTCGCGGGGCTCTTCTTCGAGCGGCGGAAGGCCAAGGGTGTCACGGAAGCGCAGGCCCTGGAGGCGGCCGGCAATCCGCTCTGGTTCGGAGCCCTCATGGTCCAGGCCGCTCACGCCCACGGCATGGTGGCCGGCGCCCTCAACACCACGGGAGAGACCGTGCGGGCGTGCCTCCAGTGCATCGGGGCCGCGCCGGGCATCAAGACCGTCTCCAGCTTCTTTTTGATGATCCATCCTCATGGGGCCTTCGGGGAACAGGGCGCCATGATCTTCGCGGATTGCGGCGTGGTGCCTGACCCCACGCCCGAACAACTGGCGGACATCGCCTTTGCAGCGGCCGGAAACGCCCGGCGCCTGCTGGATGTGGAACCCCGGGTGGCCATGCTCAGCTTTTCGACCCTGGGTTCCGCCGAGCATCCGCGGGTGGACAAGGTCCGGCAGGCCCTGGCCATCCTCCGGGAGAAGGCCCCGGAGTTGGCGGTCGATGGCGAACTGCAGGCGGACGCGGCCTTGGTGCCTTCGGTGGGTCAGCGCAAGGCACCCGATTCCGCCGTGGCCGGGCGGGCCAACGTGCTGGTGTTCCCGGACCTCGACGCCGGGAACATCGGCTACAAGCTGGTGGAGCGTCTGGGCGGAGCCACTGCGCTGGGTCCGCTGCTCCAGGGCATGGCCCGGCCCGCCAACGACCTGAGCCGGGGTTGCAGTGCCCAGGACATCGCCGACGTGGCCGTGCTGACGGCCCTCCAGTGAAGACCCTGGCCCTCTTCATCTCGGGAACGGGCGGGAACGCGCTGAACCTCCTTGCCGCCTGCCGGGAGGGCCGCGTGCCCGCCCGCCCGGTGCTGGGCCTGGCCTCCACCCCCAAGGCCGGAGGCATCGCCCGGCTGGAAGCGGAGGGCCTGCCAGTGGCCGTGGTGGTGCGGAAGGACTTCGATTCCGACGAGGCCTTTTCCGAAGCCTGCTATCGCGCGGCCGAGAATGCGGGGGCCAATCTGATCTGCCTCTGTGGCTGGCTGAAGAAACTCACGGTGCCCCGGCGCTGGGAGGGCCGGATCCTGAACATCCATCCCGGTCTGCTGCCCCGGTTCGGCGGTCCGGGCCTGTACGGCATGCACGTCCATCGGGCCGTGCTGGCCGCGGGCGAGGCCGAATCCGGCGCCACGGTCCACCTGGTGGACGCCGAGTACGACCACGGCCGCATCCTGGCCCAGGCACGGGTGCCGGTGCACCCTGGGGACACGCCCGAGGAACTGCAAAAGCGCGTGTATGCCGCGGAGATGGATCTCTACCCCCGGGCCATCGCCGTGTTCCTCCAGGACGGATCCGCCTCCGGCCGTTGATTCCCGATCTACACTGCTAGCCATGATTCCTCTGCTGACTGCCGCTGAGATGCGGGCCGCCGAAAGTCACGCCATCGAGGCCTGGGGCGTACCCTCCCTCCTCCTGCAAGAGCACGCGGCCCTCGGGGCGTTGCGCCTGCTTCCGCCGGAGGGGCCCCTGAACGTGCTGGCCGGCCCCGGCAACAATGGCGGCGATGCCCTGGCCCTGGCCCGCCTCGCCCGACTGGCGGGCCGCGAGGTGCGGGTGTGGATCCTTGGGGATCCGGATCGCTGGCAGGGAGACGCCGCACTCCAGGCCCACCTGTGGCGCGGGATCGGGGGCGGCTTCGAGCGGTCGCTGGAGCCCCCTGCCGATGTTCGCGCCTGGCGCGGCTGGGTGGTGGACGGACTCTTCGGACTGGGCAGCCGAGGCCCCCTGGATGGAGAAGCCATCACCTGGGCTGCAACCCTGAACGCCTCCGGCCTGTCGGTATTGGCCTTGGACCTGCCCTCGGGCCTGGATCCCAGCCATGCCGAGGTGCCGGGCGAGGTGATCCGGGCCACGAAGACGGCCTGTTTCGGCGCCCTCAAGGTCTGCCACGGGCTGCTTCCGGCCCGGAGCTGGTGCGGGGAGATCACGGTGGTTCCGATCCCCCTTGACCAGGCGCCGACGGGATTCCTGAAGCTGCTGGAACGGCCGGTGCTGCCGGTCCGCAGCTGGGACGCCCACAAGGGGACCTTCGGCCATGTGGGCATCCGGGCGGGCAGTCTGGGGATGAGTGGGGCCGCCGTGCTGGCCGCCCGGGGCGCCCTCCGGGTCGGGGCCGGGCTGGTGACGGTCTTCTGCGAGCCCGAGGTGCGCGCCGAGGTCGCCGCCCAGGTTCCCGAGGCCATGGTCCGGCCCTGGAAGGGCGCCGTGCCCGAGGAGATCGACGTGCTGCTGGCGGGGCCCGGGGGCATCACCCAGGTGCCGGATTGGGACGGTCCCCTGGTAGTGGATGCCTCGGCGCTCCGGGAGGGCGAGGGACGGCGCTGGATGGAGCGTCCAGGCACCGCCATCACGCCCCATCCCGGGGAATTCGCCCGGCTCTTCCGCCTGCCGAGGCCCCTCCTGATGGACGAACGGCTGGCCCAGGCCCGGCAGGTGTCGGTGGGGCGGCCCGGGGTGCTGCTCCTGAAGGGCGCCCAGAGCGTGATCGCCGGGGGCGCCCGGGAGGAACTGTGGATCAACCCCACGGGCAATCCCGGACTGGCCACCGGCGGTAGCGGGGATCTGCTGGCCGGCATGGTGGCGGGGTTCCGGGCCCAGGGGATACCCATGCGGGAGGCCGTGGCCGCCGCCACCTGGTTCCATGGCGCCGCGGCGGACTGCCTGCCGGGCGCGGGATTGCTGCCCTCGGACCTTCCGGGGCTCCTGCCCGAGCTGCTCCGTGGCTGAGCGGTACCTGGCCGACGAGGTCGCCACCGAGGCCCTGGGCGAGGCCCTGGCCCGGATCACGCCCCCCGGTGGCACCTGGCTGCTGCGAGGGGAACTGGGGGCTGGCAAGACCACCTGGACCCGGGGCTTCCTGCGAGGCCTCGGGGGCGACCCGGAGGAGGTGGCCTCGCCCACCTACGCCGTCTTGCACCGATATGCCGCAGGTTCGGGCCGCCTCTTTCACCTGGACCTCTACCGGCCCGGTCCCGCCGGGGCCTGGACCCTGGGGCTGGAGGAATCGCTGAGTCCCGACGACTGGCTGGTGGTGGAATGGGCGGGCTCCGATGGTCCCTGGCCCACGACCTGGGTGGCGGAGCTGGCCCTGACCGAGGAGGGGGAGGGTCGTCGGGCGGAATGGACAGTGCCTGACGCCCCGGCTGGACAATGATGGTGCCATGAGCCCCACCCTCGTCTTTTCGATCCTGGCCTTCCTGGCAGGCCTGCTGGCGGTCTGGGCGGCCCGGCGTCGGGTGCCGCCGGATCCTGCGCCCTTCGAGGTCCTGCGGCGGCAGCTGGAAGAACTGGCCTCCCGCAGTCGGGCCGAAACCCTCCAGGGGATCAGTCTCCAGCTCCAGCCCCTGCGCGCGGAGGCGGCCCAGGCGCGGACGGCTCAGGTCCAGGGCCAGGAACAGCTGCTCCGGATCCAGGCGGAGAAACTGAGTGAAGGATTCCAGTTCCTGGGGGCCTCTCTTCAGGAGGCCCTGCGACTGGCCCGCACGGAACAGGGTGAGCAGTTGCTCCAGGTGCAGCAGCAGGTTCAGCAGCGCCTCGACGGCCTCCAGCGGTCCAACGAGGAGCGGCTGGAGCAGATCCGCCGGACCGTGGACGAGAAACTCCACGAGGCGCTGGAGAAGCGGCTGGGCGAGAGCTTCAATCTGGTGGCGCAGCGCCTGGAACAGGTCCAGAAGGGGCTCGGTGAAATGCAGAGCTTGGCCCAGGACGTGGGCGGGCTCAAGCGCGCGCTGACCAATGTGAAGACCCGCGGCGTCCTCGGGGAGGCTCAGTTGGGGGCGCTCCTGGAGCAGTATCTGGCCCCAGGGCAGTACGCCGCCAACGTGAAGATCCGGCCCCGTTCCGGCGAAATGGTGGAGTTCGCCGTGAAACTCCCCGGGCCCGAGGAGGGTGGCACCGTCTGGCTGCCCATCGACGCCAAGTTTCCCCTCGAGGACTACCAGCGCCTCATGGAGGCCTACGAGGCCGGGGACCTGGCCACCGTGGAGATCGCAGGCAGGGCCCTGGAGGCCCGCCTGCTCTCCCAGGCCCGGGAGATCCGGGACAAATACCTCGCGCCGCCCCACAGCACCGACTTTGCCCTGCTGTTCCTGCCCTTCGAGGGGCTCTACGCCGAGGCCCTGCGCCGCCCGGGGTTGCTGGAACGCCTCCAGCGCGAGTGCAAGGTCACTTTCGTGGGGCCCACAACCCTGACCGCCTTCCTGAACAGCCTCCAGGTGGGGTTCAAGACCCTGGCCATCAGCAAGCAGAGCAGCGAGGTCTGGAAGGTACTCGGCCAGGTGAAGACGGAGTTCGGGAAATTCGGAACGGCCCTCGAATCCGTCCAGAAAAAGCTGGACGAGGCGAGCACCAAGCTGGGCGAGGTCTCCAAGGGCAGGGACCGCATGGAGAAGCGTCTGGCGGACGTGGAGGCCACGCCCCAGGGGCTGGAGGCGCCGGAGGCGCTCCCCTCCGTAGCGGATTTGTCGAACGGACCCGAATAATTCACTTCACAATTCCCGACATTGCCTTAGGATTCGGGCAAGTTCGGGGATGGGATGCACAAGGGACGGGAGCGTCACGGCATCGGCGAGGTCATCGCCGTGGATCGGAACTACGTGCCCATGCAGGAGGTCAGCCGCCGTCGTGCACTCTGCGCGGTGGTGGCGGGGCGGGCGCATGTCCTGAACCCGGTCACCTTCGAACGGCATGGCAACCTGGAGGGCCGGCTCGAACTGATCATCTTCCCCCACGCCCAGGCCTGCAGCGATTCCAAGCTGCTGATCGGCCGGCTGGAGCGGCGGGTCCTCAAGCGAGACCATTTCACCTGCCAGTACGAGGGCTGCCTCCGCAAGGCCACCACTGTCGATCACGTGATTCCCCTCTGCCAGGGCGGAGCCACCAGCTGGCAGAACCTGGTGGCCTGCTGCCTGCCCTGCAACCAGGCCAAGGGGGGGCGCACGCCGGAGCAGGCGGGCATGATCCTCAAGCGGCATCCCAAGGGGCCCCGGGCCCACCTCTTCGAGCGCTTCGAGGATCTGCTGAAACGGGCCAGCGCGGCCTGAGCGCGGTCCAGACCGGCCTCGGGGCCTTGCCCGGCGCAGCCTCCCGGACGGAGGTGAAACCATGGGCCCCTGGGCTGCACCCAGGGAAGGCGGGGTGAGAAGATGGGCAAATATTGCCATGATTGCCCCCTGGGGACGATCCTCGCGTCAGGGCCATGGCATTGTTTCGGTCCACTAGCATAAAAAAAGGTCACGCTAACGGTTGTGACATTTGTGGCCAATAAGGAACAGAAAATGGGGGTTCCGTTTTTCCGGATCGCGCATTAGCCTTCAACCCAGGGAGGAAGCCCCATGCCTACAGTGGATATCAGTTCCCAACCGGGGAAGGATTTTGCAGGTGATGCGCTGGTCGTTCCGGTGTTCTCCGGGCGAGAGCGTCATCGCCTGCCACTTGCCATCAGCAAGGTGGCCCGTCAAGTGATGGATGAGGAGGATTTCAAGGCCGACTATCTTGAAGTTGTGCCGCTCCATCATCCCAATGGTGTCAAGGGGACCCGTTGGATGGTGCTGGTGGGACTCGGCGACGAGGAGAAGGTCACCCTCAACAAGATCCGCAAGGCCGTGGGCACTGCGGCACGGGTCTGTCTGAAGAAGAAGTGGAAGAGCATCGGCATCCTCTCTCCCTCCACGTCCACGCTGGATCATGACGCGGTGCAGGTGGCGGTGGCCGAGGGCTTGCTGCTTTCGAATTACGACTTCGTCACCTTCAAGGGCGAAAAAGCGGAACCGAAGCAGTTCTCATCCGTGGAGATCTTCACCAACGGCGATGACACCCGGAAGTCCCGCCGCAAGCTGCCCATGATCGAGGCGGGCGCCGCCGCCTGCCACCGCGTGAGGGATCTGGCGAACACGCCGGCCGGTGATCTCTACCCCGAGGTTTTTGCCGAAATCGCCGTCAAACTCGCGAAACAGCACAAGATCCACTGCGAGGTGATGGATGTGCCGGCCCTTGAGAAGGGTGGCTTCCGTTCGGTGCTGGCCGTGGGGCAGGGAAGTACCCGGCCCCCCCGTGTGTTGAATATGGAATACAAGCCGAAGGAAAAACCGAAGAAGCACATCATCCTGGTCGGCAAGGGGGTCTGCTTCGACTCCGGGGGCCTGTCCATCAAGGATGCCTCCAACATGGAAACCATGAAGGACGACATGACCGGCGCCGCCATCGTCCTGGCCACCATGGTGGCCTGCGCTCAGCTGGAGGCCCCGGTGCAGGTGACGGGCCTCATGGGGCTGGTGGAGAACATGGTCTCCGGGAACAGCTACAAGCCGGGAGACGTGATCCGCACCCGCAGCGGCAAGACGGTTGAGGTGTTGAACACGGACGCCGAGGGCCGGCTGGTCCTGGCGGATCTCCTGCACTATGCGACGGAACTGGGGGCCGACCACATCGTGGACCTGGCCACGCTCACGGGGGCCGCCCTGGTCGCCATGGGCGATGCGGTGTCCGCGGTGATGGGAACGGACCAGAAACTGGTGGACCGGCTGCTGGATGCGGGTAGCGCCGCGGGTGAGCATCTCTGGCAGCTGCCCCTGGTCGAGGAATACTCGGAATTGCTGAAGAGCCCCCTCGCTGACCTGAAGAACATCACGGGCAGCCGCTGGGGCGGCACCATCACGGCCGGCTTGTTCCTCCGCGAGTTCACCGGTGAGGCCTCCTGGGCACACCTGGATCTCTCGGGGAGCTGGTCCTCCAAGGAGCGGGACTACCGGACCCATGGCGCCAGCGGGGAGGGCCCCCGGTTCCTCCTGGAATGGCTCATGGACTGATTTCTTTCGGATCTTCAAGCAAAGGGGGGCTCCGGCCCCCCTTTTTTTCAAATAGATGGAGATGTCCCCCTTGACCGGAGGGGTGGGATGGGGATTTATTGAGGATTGCCTTCCAGCCACTCACCGCCTCTCTCCTGGAGTTCCCATGGATTCGATGGAAACCCTCACCAAGGCCGACCTGTCCCGACACCTGATGGAGAAACTGGAGTTGGGGAAGAAGGACGCGGATCTTCTGGTGAACACCTTCCTCGACAGCATCATCGCGTCCCTGAAAGATGGTGAAGGCGTGGAACTGCGTGGCTTCGGCAGCTTCCGGCTGCGGGATCGCCGGGCGCGCCAGGGCCGCAATCCCAGGAGTGGCGAGAGCATCCATGTCCCCCCCAAGCGCGTGGTCTATTTCAAGCTCGGGAAGGAACTCCGCAGCAAGCTCATCGACGACTAGCCCTCGGATCGTCCCCAACCCCCCCACCCAGGAGTCTTCATGCGCCTCAGCAAGCTGCTTGTCGTTACAGCCTCCTTGCTCGCCTTGGCCATGCCCGCCTTTGCCCAGAAGCGGCTCACCAAGGAGGAAAGGGCCAAGCTGCCCCGCATCGCCATCCTCGAGTTCAAGGCCGCGCCGGATGCCTGGCATGGCTGGCGTTTCGGCGGCTGGGGCAACCAGATGAGCACCATCTCCAACCAGCTCCGCGACCTGTTCACCACCGAGATCATGGAGAAGGGCCACGGCAAGATCCGGGTCGTCGAGCGCGAGCGCCTCCAGGAGATCCGGGACGAGTTGAACTTCCAGCAGAGTGGCGAAGTCGACACCTCCACGGTCCAGAAGGTCGGCAAGCTCCTGGGCGTGAAATACGTCATGACTGGCAAGGTCACCCGCTTCGCCTACAAGGAGGGCGGCTTCGGCACCGGTTGGGGTGTGGGTGCCCTGGTGAGCAAGGTGACCGGGGACAGCATGGCTGGGGCCGTGGCCGGCAGTGTCCACGTGAAGAAGGCCTCCTTCACGGGACGCCTCGACATCCGCCTCATCGAAGTGGAGACCGGCGAGGTTTTGGGTGCCTGGCACGACGAGGACAAGCTCTCCGACACCAGTGTGAAGGTGGCTGGGACGGGCGCCGAGGTGCAGTACGACGAGGAACTCGTGAACAAGGTCTTCGAGCCCATCGTGCAACGCATCACGCCCAAGCTCATCCGGGCCACCGGAATCGCCAACTCCGAGTCCGACGACTGATCGCGTTCCGTTCGCGGGAGCCAGGGGGCCTCAGCGGCCCCCTCGCTTTTGTCCGGAATACCAGCCGTGGACCGCGGTGGTGATGTCCGCGGCATAGGCCGGTCCGAGAACCTCGGCGCAGTGGAGGTGCCACGTGGGCACTTCGACGATCCGGATGGTCCCGAAATGGGCGGCCAGGGCCCGCTGGACCGGGGGCGGCGCCAGACGGTCCTGGGAGGCCAGGAAACAGAGGCCGGGTGTCTCAAATCGGAGCGACCCGACTCGTCGCTGGAGCTCTGTATCGCGGGGATCGTAGTCGCCCAGGCGTCCCGCCCAGGCGCTGGCCATTGCCCCGATGGCCGGCGCGAGGAAGTGCCACCAGCGGTCCCGCGGCCCGCGCACCAGGCGCTCGGCGAAGTCCCGGCTGCTGGCGGGTGCGCCCTCCCAGATGAATCCGGCCAGGGGGCCGCGACCTTCCCGCTCCAGATCGGCCAGGGCGAGCATCCCCACGGAGGCGCCCAGGCTGCGGCCCATGAGCAGGATCCGGTTGCGGGGCACTCCCGTTGCCTCCAGGTGGTGGACGACTCGCACCACGTTCTCCGACTCCCGGATGCCGAAGGTGACCGGTGGGGCCTGCCTGCCGGCGCGCAGGGCATCATCCCGGCGCAGGTAGGTGAAGATCGCGGCGTCCAATCCCGGAAACCAACGAAGCGCCGGGCTCGTCCCCCAGCGGTCGTCCCCGAAGCCGTGCAGGAGGAGCACGATCCCCGGAGCAGGCGCCCTTCGGTGAAGGCGCCAGAGCTGAAGGCCATTGACCTCTTCGCTGGACCAGGTGCCGCCGGGATCCCCCGGGGCCCCTGCGGCCAGCTCGGCGTAGGTGGCCGCCACGCGGGCCAGGGGCTGGGGCCGGTAGAAGGGCGGATCCACCAGCTCATGTGCCACGGCCCGGGCCTTCCAGACCATGAATCCGCCCAGGCCCAGGAATGGAAGGAGGACCAGGGCGACCAGGGCCGCCCGCTTCACCAGTACCCCGTGGTGATGTCCACATCCGCCGAGGGATCGGCAACCCGGCACTGGCAGCTGATCCGCTGATCGGGGCCGGCGGCCACGCGGGCCAGCAGCCGGCGTTCTCTCGACCCCGGACGGCTCAGGGCCCCGGCCCCGGAAAGAACCGTCACGAGGCACCGGGCACAGGCGCCGCGGCCCGAGCAGGCGGAAGCGACGGGCAGGCCCGCCGCCTGGCACAGGGCCATCAGCGTTCCGTGGATCCCCAGGGCCCGGTCCCGCCCCCGGGTTCGAGCCACGAGGGGCATGACTACTTGATCAGGGCGGCACTCACCCCAGGCAGGCCCTCCGCGGGGGGCAGGGGATCTGGCTGGCCGTAGAGGACCGCTTCGAACTTCTGGGTGAGGACGATCTGGTAGATCCCCTTGTCCGTGGTCATGTCCAGGTCCGACAGATCCGGACTGAAAATCTCACGGGGGCTGGAGAGGAAGTAGCGGTGCTTGCCGGGAGCAAGTCCCTTGATCACGAGGCTGATGGCGCCCTTCGGGGCCTGGGTGACGGGGATGCGAGCGCCATCCAGGCTGAGTTCGACCGGGCCGCGGACCTTGCGGGTGAAGCGGAAGACCACCGTGCCGGAAGGAATGGGCGACTTGGGCGTCAGGGGCACCTTCCGGCAGCCGAGGAAGGCGACCGCCCCCAGAAGCACCAGGGCAGGGACGGCGAAACGGAACTTCATGCAACCTCCGGAACCCTGATGATATGCCATGAATGGCCCGGCGGTTCATTCCGCGGTGGAAGTTCATGCTGACTCGGGGAGGGGCGGGCCCTATTCTGGATGTTTCGACCCCATGAGGTGAACCATGACACAAGTACTCCTCCAGACTGACAAGGGCGACATCAACCTGGAACTCTTCCCGAAAGAGGCCCCGGGAACCGTGGCGAACTTCGTCAAGCTCATCGAGGCCGGCTTCTACGACGGCCTGGCCTTCCACCGCGTGATCCCCGACTTCGTCATCCAGGGCGGCTGCCCCAACACCCGCGCGGGTGCCTCGGGCATGCCCGGGACCGGCGGCCCCGGCTGGAAGATCAAGTGCGAGACCGCCGGCAATCCCCATAAGCACAAGCTGGGTGCCCTCTCCATGGCCCACGCCGGCAAGGATACGGGCGGCAGCCAGTTTTTCATCTGCAACGGCAGTGCCCCCAGCCATCTCGATGGGGTGCACACGGTCTTCGGCCAGTGTGTGGCCGACACCGACATCAAGGTGGTCCAGGCCATCCGTGCCAACGATCGCATCGTCAAGGCCACGGTCACCGAGGCCTGAGCGCGGTGTCCGAAGCACGCGGAAACGGGCGGCAGAGCCGCCCGTTTCCGCGTTAGGCAAAGAACGGGAGGCGGAGGCGGAGCGGGATCGTTAGACTGGAAGGCCCGGAGTTGCCGTGTCCAAGCCCTTCTACCTCACGACGCCCATCTACTACGTCAACGACCGTCCCCATATCGGCCACACCTATACCACGGTGCTCGCCGACGTGATCGCGCGGTTCCACCGCATGCTGGGGGAGGAGGTCTACTTCCTGACGGGCACGGACGAGCATGGCCAGAAGGTGGAGAAGGCGGCGGCGGCCCGGGGCATCACGCCCAAGGCCCTGGCCGACGAGGTGGTGGCGAACTACACGGACCTCTGGCAGCGCATGGGCATGACCCATTTCCGCTTCATCCGCACCACAGACGCGGACCACGTGGCCCAGGTGCAGCGCCTCTTCAAGCGCCTGCTGGACAAGGGCGACATCTACAAGGCCACCTACAAGGGCCTGTATTCGGTGAGTGACGAGGCCTATGTCACCGAGACCCAGGCCAAGGAACTGCAGGCCCAGGGACTGGCCCACCAGCTGGTGGAGCTGGAGGAGGAAACCTATTTCTTCAAGCTCAGTGCCTACCAGGACCGCCTGCTGAAGTACTTCGAGGAGCATCCCGACTTCGTGCAGCCGGAGTTCCGGTTCAACGAGGTGAAGCGCTTCGTGGAGGGCGGGCTGCAGGATCTTTCCATCAGCCGCACGAGCATCAGCTGGGGCATCCCGGTGCCCGGCGACGAGAAGCACGTGGTCTACGTGTGGTTCGACGCCCTGCTGAACTACCTCACCGGCTGCCCTGGCGGCGCCTGGCCGCCGGACCTTCAGCTGGTGGGCAAGGATATTCTCCGCTTCCACGCCGTGTACTGGCCCGCCTTCCTCATGGCCGCGGGCATGTTCCAGCCGAAGACCATCCTGGCCCACGGCTGGTGGCTCATGGGCGAGGACAAGATGTCCAAGAGCAAGGGCAATGTCGTGCGCCCGGACACCCTGCTGCGCTTCGGCAATGACGCCCTGCGCTTCTTCTTCATCCGCGACATGCAGGTGGGCCACGACCGGGGCTTCAGCCTCGAGGGATTCATGGACCGGCTCAATGCCGACCTGGCCAACGGGCTGGGGAACCTGACCTCGCGCACGCTGAGCATGATCCAGCGGTACCGGGATGGCCATATTCCCGCCATGCCCGCGTTCCGTGATGGCGCCACGCGGGCCAAGGAGGATCTGGGCAGGGCGATCTGCGTCCAGTTCCCTGAATCCGCCAGGCTCAATAATTTCAATGGGGCGCTGGATCTCCTCTGGGACTATCTCCGGGGCCTGGATGGCTACATCGTGGAGAAACAGCCCTGGAATCTGGCCAAGGACCCCGCGAAGGCCGAGGAACTGGACGCGGTCCTCCACCTTCTCTGGCAGGCCCTTCGCGTCACGGCCGTCTTGATCGCCCCGGTGATGCCGGCCATGGCCCAGGACCTCTGGTCCCAGGTGGGAATGGGGGGCGAGGTCTCGGCACAGCGCATCGACCAGGTCGCCTGGGACGCCCCGGTACCGGAGCGGATCGGCACCATCCAGCCCCTTTTCCAGCGCATCGACAAGGAGAAAGAAATGAGTGAAATCGAAGGGGCGAACGCCCCCGCCGCAGACGCCAAGCCCGTTCTGGACGTGCCGGAACTCCGCGAGACCATCGACTACGACACCTTTGCCAAGACTGATCTCCGCGTGGGCCAGGTGCTGGAGGCCGAGCGGGTGCCCAAGAGCGACAAACTCATCAAGATGCGGGTGGACCTGGGCTTCGAACAGCGGACCATCGTGGGCGGCATCGGCAAGGCCTACGCGCCGGAGGATCTGGTGGGCCGCCGGGTGGTGGTGGTGGCCAACCTGGCTCCCCGGAAGCTCATGGGCATCGAGAGCCACGGGATGCTGTTGGCCGCCAGCGACAACCTCGGCCTGCCCTACCTGGTGGCCGTTCCCGACGACGCCCGGCCCGGTTTCCTGGTGAAGTGAAGACCCCCGTCTTTTCCTTCGAGGCCGAGATCCTCACGGATGCGCCCTTCGCGGCCATCGCGGCGCGCCTGAGCGCCCTGGGCTCCCCCGCGGAGCTGCGCAGCCTGGGCCCCCTGCGGGAGTGGCTTCCCCTGGAGCAGGCCGGCGATCGGCTGGTCCTACGCTGGCGACGGTCCTGGCGTGGCAGCGAGGAGTCGGGGGCAGTGACCATCACCCCCGATCCGAAGGGCGCCCACCTGCGCCTGGAGGGCCGGCTGAAGGGTTGGATGGGATTCGTGGTGTTGGGTCTGCTGCGGTGGCGGACGGACCGCCTGCTGGACCGATTCGTGGAGGAACTGTGAGGCTCTACAGCTGGAACGTGAACGGCTTCCGATCCGTCCTCAAGAAGGGGTTCATGGACTGGCTTGAGGAAGCCGAGCCAGACGTGCTCTCGCTTCAGGAAATCCGGTGCGAGTGGGAGGAGGTCGATTTGGCCGTCCGCCGCCAGATTGAGAGCGGCTACGACGTGTGCTGGTTCCCCGCCACGAGCAAGAAGGGGTACGCCGGTTCGGCCACGCTTTCGAAGAAGGATCTGGGCTTCACCCACGCGAAGGGGCTCGGCATCGATGGCTATGACGCCGAGGGTCGCATGATCGTGTCGACAAGGGGCAACTTGGCCTTCATCGCCGGCTACTTCCCCAATGCCTCGCAGGGCCTGGTGAGGCTCCCCTTCAAGCGCCAGTTTGCCCGGGACCTGGCGGCCTTCGTAGCCGCTCGGCACCAGGCGGGGCAGCAGGTCGTGCTGACCGGCGACATGAACGTGGCGCCGGAAGAGATCGACCTGGCCCGGCCCAAGGACAACGTGAAGAACCCAGGTTTCACGCCCGAGGAGCGGGAGGACTTCAAGCGCTACCTGGAGGCGGGATTGGTGGATGTCCTCCGGGAGCGGAACCCCGGGGTGGCCGGACTCTACACCTGGTGGACCGCTCGCGGCGGGGCCCGGGAGCGGAATGTGGGCTGGAGGATCGATCTCTTCCTGGCCAGCCGCGGCCTCCTGGACCGGGTGAAGGATGCCCGCATCCACGCGGATGTCCTGGGATCGGACCACTGCCCCATCAGCCTCGAGCTGGCATAGGAAAGGGCCCCGAGCGGGGCCCTTTCGATGCCGATCTGATCATCCCTACTTGATGTGCTTGAGGGAGGGATCGTTGAGCATTTCCTTGGCCGTGGCAGCGTTCTTTCCGGCTGGGGCCAGTTCCAGATACTTCTGGAGGTTCTGCTTGGTGCCGCGCAGGTTGTTCTCGCCAAAATCAACCATGGCCATCAGGTAGTAGGCCTCGGGGTACTTGGGATCGACCTGCATGACCTTCTGGAGCTGGGCCTTGGCCTCCTTGACCTGGCCTGCATTGAAGGCCTCCACGGCCTGATTGTAAATCTTGTCGGGGTTGGGCCCCTGCAACTGGTCCAGCATGGCCTGGTAATTCTGCTCACCGGCCTTGTCCTGCTTGGCCTTGGCGACCTCGATCAGTCCGGTGATGACCCGCTCGTCCTTGGGGTTCGCCGCCAGGGCCTTGGTGAGGAAGGGCTCGGCCTCGGCCTTCCGGTCGCTGCTCCCGAGGGCCAGACAGATGCCATAGACCCGCTCGACCTTCTCAAGCACCGGCGCCACATCGGCCTTCGCCTTCTCGTCCTTGTACTTATCCTGGGCTTCCAGGAGGCTCTTGTAGGCCTTTTCCGCATCCGGAAGGGCCTCGGTGTACTTCTGCTCGTTATAGAGGGGAATGATCTTGTTGAAGTCGTCGCGGCCGGCCACATCGGCTGCGGCACCGGGATCCTCCGGGGCAGTCTGGGCGGTCCCGGTGACCACGGCTTCGGCTCGGGCCTGCTCCGGTGTCAGCAGGATGATTTCCTTGATGAGGACATCCGCGAGGGGAATCTTCTGCTGAGGGTCGAGGTGAGGAACAAAACCTTCGGCGCTGGTCATGATGTCGTAGACAACCGGGTCGAGGCCGACCTGCAGGAAGGCGCCCCGCTTGTCGGTGGTGAGTTCCTTCTGCCAGTTCCGATCGAGGCGTTTGAGGAGGACCTTCGCGCCTGGAATGGGCTTGCCTTCCTTGGTGAGTACCTTGCCGGAAATGCGGCCGGTGGATTCGGCATGCAGGGACAGGCATACGGCAGGTAGCAGGAGCACGGGAATCAGGCGTCGCATGGGGCTTCCTCCAAACCCTTCCATCGTTCCATAGCCCTGGTCTTCCGCCGAGTGCTTTTCGTCAAAAGGGCCCCCTGCTGCCCCAGGGGCAGGCCGCAGAACAATGCCGGCACAGCACGGGTGCGTGAAAATCCGGGCCATGGTAGGCTTCCCCGCAGACAAGTCCTGAAAGTGTTTGGGGTATCCCATGAATGCTGCCATGCCGGAAGCCTCCCTGACTGCGCTCATGCACCTATTGACGGAGCAAGCCCTGATGGCCATGGGGGTGCCTCATCCGATGATGAAGGAGGCCCCGCCCGCGAATCCCGCTGTGGCACGGTTCTACGTGGACCTCCTGACCCTCCTGCAGGAGAAGACGGCGGGCCACCGGACTGACCAGGAAAGCCGCCAGCTGGAAGAGCTGCTCTACGACCTGAGGATGCGGGTCATGGACCTCAAACCTGCGGCGGGAGTGTCTGCGGGACCGAAACCATGAGGGAGGAGGGCATGAATTTCTGGAGGGTCATCCGCAGGGGCGCCTTCATCCTCGCGGCGGGATGCCTCCTGACCGCAGGGCCGAAGGCCCCTCCCCAGCCTGCGGCGCCAGTGGCCGCGCCCCATCCCGAACTGGCCCCGGCCATCGCCCTGAGCCACCGGGTCGAGCACCTCAAGCAGGCCCTGCTGAAGGGGGATCCGGAGGCCATTCGCGCGGCCCAGCTCGAAGTCGAGGTCTTTCGCAGGGCCTATATCTCCCTGGACGTGACCCCGCTGGTTGAAGCCATGGCGGTCTGGGCCCGTGAACAGGGATTGGAGGGGCATCCAGCCCTGGGCCTCAAGGCCATCCAGGCTGTGGAGCGCTGGGCCCCGAATCATCCCACCCTGCTCGGCACCCGGATCACGCTCATGCGCCAGCAGGGGATCCAGGGCTGGTTCTGGAGCTTCCCAGATCTGCTCCGGCTGACCCGGCTCCGAATGGACCATCCGGGCCATCGATGGCTGTGGCTGGTGCAGCATCTGGGAATGCTCCGACTGGCGGCCACGCTGCTGCTCTGGGGGTGGGCCCTGACCATGGGATTGCGCTACCGGAACGTACTCCGGGGGCTCTGGGAGGAACCCCTCGAACGGAAAGGCATCGGGCCTGTCCCGGCTGCCATCCTGGGGGCCGTGATCCTGGCCCTGCCGGTCCTGGTGGGCCTGGATCCCATGGTCGCCGCCATGCTCTGGCTCTTCCTGCTGGCGCCCTTCCTCACGGGGTCCGAGGTGAAGGCCACGATCTTCATCATTCTGCTCCAGCTCGTCCACCCGGTCCTGGGGATCATGGAGCCCTGGTCCACCCGGGAGCCGGAACCGAGCCTCGTCACGCTCCAGATTCAGCCCCAGGTGCAGCCGGTGGCCCCGGCAGCACTTCGGTACCTGCCCACGGAGGACCAGGCCTTCCTGACCGGATGGGGCCAGCTCCAGCGCCAGGACTGGAAGGGGGCGGAGGCCACCTTCCAGGGCCTTGTGGGCCGGATTCCGGAGCAGCCCGAAGTCCTGAACAACCTCGGCGTGGCCCACTTCCAGATGGGAGACATGGCCGAAGCGGGGCGGGATTTCGAGGCCGCGGCCCGGCTGGCGCCCCGGATGGAGGTGTTTCTCAACCAGAGCATCCTCGATTTCTCCGCGCTGGATACCGAGGCTGGTGCCGCCAAGCGCGCTGCGGCTCAGAATGCGGCTCCGGAGGCCTATGCACGGCTCATCGAACTGAATGATGCCCAGAAGGACGCCCGGACCTATCCCATCCCGCTCCCGGACACCCCAGCCCGGGTGGAGGCGCTGGCCAAGGGTCTCGGAAGCCGGCCGGGCTCCGACACCCTTCCGGTGGGGGACCCGGCTTTCCTGGTGGCCCTGCTCCTCCCACTTGTGGGGTTCATGGCGTTCGTGGTCCGGGTGCGGGCCAGCATCCGCATGGCCCACCCCACCCAGTGCATTCGGTGCGGGGAGGCTTTCCACACCACGGACAGCCCCGACACGGATGTCTGTCCCAAGTGTCACCACCTCTTCGTTCTGAGGGATGGATTGCACGCGGAGAACCGCCGCCGGAAGCTGGATGAGGTGGCCGCCCACCAGAATGCCAACCGCTGGATCCACCGGACGCTGGTGGTGTTCCTCCCGGGCTGCGACCGCGCTTTCCTGGGAGACACCCGCGAGGGCCTGCAGGAGTTCCTCCTTCTGTGCCTCGCCCTCGGCATGGTGCTCGCGACCGGTCGTTCCGTGCGTTACCCCGGCGAGATCCTGGCGGATCCGACCTCCACCTGGCTGGCGCTGGGGGCCGGATTCTCCGCACTGCTCTTCGTGCGGTCCTGGCTGAAACTGATTCCGAGGAGGGGCTGAGATGGCGCTGGAAGGATCCCTCCGGGATTTCGACCTCTTCTCCCTGTTCAACATGATCAAGATCCAGGGG